>NZ_JANZMJ010000013.1:0-144531 GCF_025175645.1 Peribacillus aracenensis | reverse complement strand
TCCCTGAAGCAATATCATAAATTTCTCCTGATTTCCCCTGGGTTAAAAGAATTTCATAAGAATTTACTACATCTCTTACATCTACAAAATCACGTTTTGCTTGCAGGTTATTTACTTCAAGTAATTTTTCTGCATTATTTTCTTCCATATCGACTATTTTTTTCGCAAAAATGGAACAAACACCATTTGATAATCCGGGACCTATCAAATTTGTTGGCTTAGCGATTATTATGTGCATGCCGTAAAGCTCTCCCCATGATTGAGCAATTAAAACTTGAACAGTTTTGCTTAAACTATAAGGGTGGGTTAAAGTTGTAATATTTTTAGGATCAAATTGCAGGGCTGAACCGACTATAACTACTTTACAGGCTGGATTTTCTTGCCGAAGTGCTTCTATTAAATATAGAGTTGCCATTACATTTGCTTCCAGAGAAGAAACAGGATCAATCCATGATTGTCCAACATGGCTTTGACCAGCTAAATGAAGAAGATACTCCGGTTTCACCTTCTTTATTAACTTTCCTACACTCTCCTTATTTGTTAGATCACACAGCTCTGTCTGTACTTGACCATTTACGAAATTCTTTTTAGTCACAGCAGTAACCGCAAAACCTGCGTTTACAAAGTGATTACACGCATGCTGACCAGTGAATCCGCTTGCCCCCGTAATTAACAATTTAGGCATCTGGCTCATTACTTTTCCATCCAACTTTTTAAATCCCTCAGCATATATTCATAAGTAGGAATTTGATAATAAAAATCGGTTCTTGTGCTTTTTATCGTTCGATCCAGTACGATATTTGAGTCTGGTATTATCTCAACATCTGTTTTATTAAAGCTTTCCTTGATTATTTTCAATAGAGTATATTTTGACAACTTATCCTCTGAACCTAAATGATATAAGCCAGTAACGTTATTCTTAATCATTGCTTCAATGGCTTTAGCTAATTCCAGCGTTGTTACGCCATTCCAAAGCACTTTTTCAAAACCTTTTATTTCTCCTTTTTGTTTCATAAACCAAAGAAATAAACCGATGCCATCTTCTTTTAGTTCTGGACCTATTATGGAGGTCCTTATAGTCAAATGCTTTTCGGTTTTAATTTCTCCTAAGTGTTTAGACTGGCCATAAATCGTCGTACTGTCAGGAATATCCGCCTCTGTGTAATCACCTTTTGTTCCTGAAAAAACGCAATCTGTACTAATATGGATTAATTTACCCCCATAGCGTTCAGTTAATTTGACAAGCTGATGTGGAAAAACGCTATTTACCTGAAAAGCCAGCTTCGTATTATTGCTGGCATGTTCATTTAAAATACCGATGCAGTTGATCGTAATATCCGGTTTTATGGAGTCTGTAATTTCTTCCAACTTTGTCAAATCGGTTACATCCAGATATAAACTCTTTTTATCATTTAAATCCCTTGATGTATAGAAAACCTGATACTGTGGTTTTTGTACAAAGTATGCTTTTAACATATGTCCTGCCATCCCTTGTCCACCAAGGATTAATAACTTCATGTTATATGAAGCCACCTTTCTTTAACATTTCCTTGATCTGGGCTTTATCCATTAGTCCTGTTCCAGAGTTATAGTCTTCTAAACTAACCGGCTGGCAGTTAGAGTAATGTTCTTTTATCCCATCTATATGAATGGATGGAAGTATTACATAATATTCATCGTCATAGGCAATCGCCGTTGTGCTCTCATATTCTGAAAGCAGGATTTCATGGATTTTTTCTCCTGGTCTTATTCCTAGAATTTCCACCTCTACATTTTCTTTCTTAGAAGCATCCATTAATACTTGGGCAAGATCAATAATTTTACAGGACGGCATTTTCATTACGAAAATTTCTCCGCCAATGCTTTCAAAGGTTGCCTTAAATACCAATTTAATCGCTTCTTCAATGGTTAAAAAGAATCTCGTCATTTTTAAGTCGGTTATCCCGATTTTCCCCTTTTCTTCAATTTGCTTTTTAAAAACGTGTATGACACTTCCATTTGTGCCAAGCACGTTTCCGCCCCTGATACAAACAAATCTTGTTTTCGTGTTTAATGTATTAGCGTGTATGATCAGTCTTTCGGCCATTGCCTTTGATAGACCATAAAAGTTGGATGGATTCGATGCCTTGTCTGTAGAAATGTTTACAACTGAATGTACATTACAGCTTATAGCAGCTTCTATAACATTCTGTGTTCCAATTACGTTCGTCTTTAAAGCTTCAATGGGTTGATCTTCACATACAGGAACATGCTTTAACGCTGCCAAGTGGAAAACATAATCAACACCTTGGCAAGCTTCCAATAAAGCTTCCTTCTCTTTTACATCTCCGATTATGAAATGTAATTTCGGATTATTATCAAACTCTTGCTTCATTGTAAATTGATAGGACTCATTTCTTGAAAAAATCCGTATTTCACTCGGTTCAAACTCCAATAACTGCTTAACCAATTCATATCCCCATGAGCCTGTACCGCCTGTTACCAAGATTGTTCGATCTTTAATCAATTTCATGGCCTCCCAGTATTATTTTAAGCACTTTATCTGAAACGTTTTTATGGTCGTAACCTTCTGGAAAAGTCCAGTCTTTATGCTGATTAACCATAACCTTCACACAATTGACGATTTGTTTAGCGTTAATTCCTGATAACATATTGCTGCCCGACTCAATGGTTTCTGGCCTTTCCGTAGTTTTTCGTATCGTAACTGTCGGTACATGGAACAAACAACATTCCTCTTGAACGGTTCCACTATCGGTCAGCACACAAAAAGCGTTCTTTTCAAGTTTTACGAAATCAAAGAACCCAAATGGTTCATGAAATTCAATTAATGGATGCACTTCTAATTTGGGACTGAGTTCAATGCGGGATTTTGTCCGGGGATGTAAACTGCATATGATTCTTTTTTGATAGGTCTCGGCAACTAAATTAATGCCCTTCATTATCTCCAGCAAACGGTCCTCATGGTCAACATTTTCGGCACGATGAATGGTAACGAGGAAATAATCTTCCTTATCCAAATTCCTTTTGTCCAAGATTAAACTTTGCTCGATTTCATTATCATAATGGTTCAAGACCTCGTAAATGGGGTTTCCCGATAAATATATTTTGTTACTCGGGATACCTTCCTTCAAGAGATTCTCTTTACTTTGAGGAGTATATGGTAAATTAAAGCTTGAAACAGCATCAATAATACGACGATTTTTTTCCTCAGGCACCTCCAAGTCAAAACAACGGTTCCCTGCTTCCATATGGATAACCGGTATGCCCATTCTTTCTGCTAAGATAGAGCTGAGTCCGGAGTTTGTATCCCCCAACACTAATATTTTGTCGGGCTTTTCAGTTAATAAGATGGCCTCTAATTTTTTAAATATGGCCGCTAACTGTTCACCGAGTGTTTGCTGTTGATTCAACAAGACATAATCAGGGGTACGTACCTTTAGCTGTTGGAAGAATATTTCACTTAAGGATGCGGTGAAATTTTGTCCGGTGTGCACTAGAATATGCGAATCGGCATATTGATCCAGTTTCTTTATAATTAGACTTAATCTGATAATTTCAGGTCGAGTCCCTAAAATAGTCATTACTTTCACGATTTACACTCCTTAATCTTTTCTGGTTTATGGCCTCACCGTCTACCCTTATTGTATGCACAGCCAATCCTATTGTTATAGGCCATCCTATTAGATTTCGCCTCAATTTGTTCATAGAAATATTAATTGAAAATTATGATTTATAGAGACCATTATTGATTGAACTTCACCCCATTCTATTAAAAAAGCTATATGTCCTTGTGAGGACATATAGCTTTTTATCTTTTTTGAAATTGTAATTGATGCAGATTGGCAAAAAGGCCCCCCTGCTTAAGTAAGTCATCGTGACCGCCCTCTTCAGCAATTCCTTCTTCCGTAACTACCACGATCTTGTCAGCGTTTCGTATGGTTGCCAAACGGTGTGCGATGATTAGCGTAGTTCTGTTTTCAGCCAGTTCAGTAAGAGCCTGCTGTATTATTCTTTCAGTTTCAGTATCGAGTGCAGAGGTTGCTTCATCGAGAATTAATATGGGCGGATTTTTTAAAAACATCCTTGCTATTGCAATCCGTTGTTTTTGTCCGCCCGATAATTTCAAGCCGCGTTCCCCTATTTGAGTCTCATAGCCTTCCGGAAGTCCTTCGATGAAAGTCTCCAAATGGGCTTTCCTTGCGGCTTCTTTAATTTGTTCATCCGATGCGTCAAGCATTCCGTACGCAATATTCTCTTTTACAGTTCCTGTAAAAAGAAACACATCTTGCTGGACTATGCCAATTTGTGAGCGCAATGACTTTTTCGTCATCTCACGAATATCAATTCCATCAATGGAAATCGAGCCGGCATTAACATCATAAAATCGTGGGATCAATGAGCATATAGTCGTTTTCCCGGCTCCTGAAGGCCCGACAAAGGCAATGGTTTCACCCGCTTTAACTGTTAGATCAATACCTTTTAAAACCGGCTTTTTATCTTCATAGTTAAAAGTAACGTCTTTAAAGGAAATATCGCCCAAAAGGGTGGTGACTTCTATTGCATCCTTTTTATCCACGACATCAGGTGCGACATCCAGAAGTTCCGTAAAACGCTTAAAGCCGGCCATCCCTTTTGGATAGAGTTCCATCAACGCACTGATTTTGTCGATCGGTTTAAATAATACGTTAACGTATAAGACGAATGCAACCAGTTCACCATAAGAGAGCTGCCCATGAAATGTTAGCCAAGCTCCTATCACCAACACGGCAAGGGTCATAAACCTCGTCATCATGTAAATGCCTGATAAGCTAAAGGACATTACCTTATATCCAAGAAGTTTCGCTTTACGGAATCTGCGATTATTAGTAGAAAATCTTTTCATTTCATATGTTTCATTAGTAAAGGATTGGACAACCCTCACACCTGAGACGCTATCTTCCACACGGGCATTTACATCTGCAACTTCTGTATACATTTTCTTCCAGGCTTTATTCATCTTTAAGTTACTTATGACAATTAATAAAACGAGGAACGGTAAGATACAAACCGATATGAGTGCCAATTTCACATTGATCGTCAACATAATCCAAAATGCACCTATAAAAGTCATGAAGGCAATGAATAAATCTTCGGGACCATGGTGAGCAAGTTCACCAATATCGAACAGATCATTAGTTATGCGGCTCATGATATGGCCGGTTTTCGTGTTATCAAAAAAACGAAAAGATTGTTTTTGCACATGCGCAAATAATTCCTCACGCATATCAGTCTCAATATTGATACCCAATATGTGACCCCAATACCCTACGATGAACTGTAAGAAGGTACTAATGATATAAAGGAGGAACAATCCGGCACTTACCGAAACAATTGCAGACCAATCGTCGCCTGGCAGCAGTGTATCTATAAACCACTGAACGGCTAGCGGAAATGCAAGTTCAAGTACAGCCACCACCACTGCACTGAAGAAATCAATAATGAATAACCGCTTATGCGGGAGGTAATATGAAGCAAAACGTCGAATCATCAAATTTTTCTCCTTTTCTACATATATTAAGGAGTATAATTCCATATTCAATATTCAGCAAGCATTTCATAACCCCCATTTTCATATTATGGTAAAATCATCTATATAAAACAGCCCAACCCGGCTCATGCAATCTATTAATTTAGGGAGTGAATCCAGTGTAAAAAAATAACTATTTTAAATATCCATGATCTTTATTTTCTTAAAAGGATGGTATTCATGAAAAATACATCGTTTCGATGCCTTTGGATAGGTCAGGCGTTTGCAAATCTAGGGGATATATTTTATGTAGTCGGGTTGATTTCACTATTATACACCTTGACGGGATCTGCTTTTTATTTGAGTTTGCTTCCGTTCACTACAACGATTTTTAGGTTTTTCAGCAGTTTACTTGCCCCCCTTGTCATCGACAGGTTTCCTTTAAAAAGAATTCTTGTACAATCTCAATGGTGGAAAACTATCTTACTCGTTTGCCTAGGAATCTATATAACAATTTTCAATCATGGTTTTTCCGTTGCCGTCATTTTCTTCATCGCCTTGATTTCATTATTGGATGGAGTCGCAGCGCCGGTCAGCGCAGCTTTGGTTCCTCAATTAGTTCCAAAAGATGAACGGATGAAAGCGAATGGTTTCTTGAATGTGATCACCCAGACCATCTTTGTAGCAGGATGGCCACTAGGCTCCGTCTTATTGATAAGCACCAACAGCAGCTTCATCATTTGGCTTGCTGTTCTGCTTTTTGCCGTTTCAACGATCTATACAGTTAGAATCGAAATCTCTGGGCAAACGACGGATTCTGTTGCTCCGACAAACTGGGGTTCCATTAAATCCGGATGGGTTGCGATTCACCAAATCCCAACTATCCGTACACTCATTTCCATTGATTTTATAACTACTTTAGCTTCAAGCGTGTGGGTGGCTGCCATTATTTATTTATATGTAGAACAGAACCTGCAACTTGGTGAGGAGTGGTGGGGATACATCAACACAAGCTACTTTGTCGGCATGATTTTCAGTGGATTGATCGTCATCCGTTTTGCCAAGTTACTAGAAAAATATATAGGATTCTTCATCATTCTCGGGCTATTTTTAAGTTCACTGCTGATTTTGCTTTTTGGAACTACCAGTATTCCAGCTTTGGCTTTGCTGCTGGCATGCCTGTACGGTCTCCCGGAACAAATCCGGGAAGTGATTTACACCAAGCTATTCCAAGACCATGCAACGGAAAAGACTCTTGCAAAAATTTATGCCGTTTGGGGAGCGGTCATCAATCTTACATTTGCCGGCTCTGTCTTACTATTGGGCTATATAACGGAAACATACAGTGTCAAAACAACATTCCAATTTTCTTCCACCCTGATATTCCTTGCCTTTCTTTATGCAACGTTTAAAAGGAAGGAATTACAAGGGAAAAAATGTGATCAATCACTGTCAAGTCAGCCTTCTAACATTCCTAGATGATGCTTTTCTTACGATTTAACATAAAAAAGGAACCTTGGTTTTTCCATGGCTCCTTTTTTATGTTTCAAGACTCCTCGAACCATATTGTCTCTCTTTAAAATCTTGCTCGGTGTGATTGGCTTGCCCCTGATTAAAGCTGCACAACCAAACAAGGAAAAAATATATATAAAACTTCTTTTCACCACCTGGCACCCATTCATTCTATTTGATAATCCAGATATTCTTATCTATAAACTTCCAATTCTGCGGAAATTCCAAACCGATTTGCCAATAAGTAGCACCTATCAGTTCATATGCATCAATCATTTCATATTTTGCGCTTATTGATCGAATATCTTCAAACCAAACGACATGGTTCGAATTCTCTCTTCGATAAGAATAGGTAGGGGAAGCCGCTGAAGTGTCAAAAGTTATTTCAGAACCAGTTGCAATGGCAAGATTTTGGGCATTTTGAGCTGATAAAGCCTTAGTCTCGTGGCTTGGTATTATCCAATCGTAGCCATACATAGGAAATGCCGACTGCAGTTTATACTCAGGTATAGTCGACAAAGCATAACGAAGAACTTCGCCCATCCACCAAAGTGGGGAAATGGGTTCAGGCGGGCCAGTTGGATACCCATAGTCAATGGTCATCACGGCAACAAGGTCGGCTGCCTCTCCGATCCCCCGATAATCATGCCCGCCTACAATTCGATTATCAGGATTATCCGCTGTTTTTGCATGTACGTTCACATGCAGGATCAGTTCGTTCAACCCCTCCTTTAATTCTTTTAAAAAAAGCACATAATCGGAACGCCTGGCAGGTGGGATGAATTCGATGTCCATACTGACACCCCCATAGCCTTTCTCCCTAACGAAATTAAGCATACTTTTGATTAAATTCGCTCTGTATACTGAACTGGCAAGGACTTCACCAGCCAAATCAGCATCAAAATCACCACCTTGGAAGTTCCGGATCATCAGTAGCGGCTTCACCCCTGTCTGCTTGCATTTCGCAATAAGGGGGAGATCATCACCATCAACGTATGCATTTCCTTCCCTTGTAAACGAATAAGCTACAATGGCTAAATAGGATAATTTATCACCATTCTGCTCAAGTGTTTCAAACACTACTCCACCTGAAGCCGGGAAGGCAAAACCCAGCGTAATCAATTGATTTTTGTAAGGAGACGGAATTATAATCTCCGTACCGGCTTTTAGCGAGTTTGCAACGATTCCTGGATTTGCCGCCATGATTTCCGCTGCACTCGTACCAAAACGACTGCCAATTTTAGTAAGGGTATCCTGACTTTTAATTAGATACCTCCTATTCACCGTTTTTTCATTAGGTATATACAATGCCAGGCCAGGGACCAAAGTTGTTGATTCCAATCCGTTTACTTCAATTATCCTCGATGGGTCAACTTTGTTTTTCGTGGCAATTCCCCAAAGACTGTCACCTTTTTTCACAATAATGATCGTCATTAAAAGCCCTCCAAACCCCTTCAAAAAAAGTTTATGTCATTCAGGCAATTGGATAGAACGCATTATCACATTTCCTAATGATGAAATCCTGGTTTTTTAGACTTTATTTTAATTGGGATAAAGATCACAAAAAAAGAGGCTGTCCAAAGGGACAGCCCCACATATAAGCCATCAGTTGATTTTCGTTTCACATTCTCCCATACATCAAAGTAAATTCTTAATATCGTAGAACTTCCCATTCTCCAAATCTTCTGCCTCAAGAAGCTGCAAAAGTTTATCTGCCACAAATTCGGGGCTTCTTAACATGCCATTCTCTTTATATTCATGAAATTTGTCTCGATCGGAAAAGTCCCGTTCGTCTGCTGACCGGATTGTCCCTTGCATTTCCGTATCCATTACACCTGGTGAAAAAGAAATGAGAGACGTAGGGAAAGATGTTTTATCCTGTTCCAACCCTGCAACCCGTGTAAACATTTCTAGCCCTGCCTTCGTGCTGCAATAGGCTGACCAGCCATGATAAGGGTTTTTTGCTGCTCCTGAAGATATGTTGACCATTACCTTCTTTCTGTTCCAGTCCTTTGTCTGTTTAACGAACTCATCAGCAAGTACGATGGGTGCCATGAAATTCACCCGCATGCTCATTTCCAAATTTACTCTGCCAAGGTTTCCTACCGGCTTTATCGGTTCAATGACACCTGCATTATTAATGAAATAAATGTCACTTGTTTCATCGACAGCAGCAAGAATCTCATTGACTAAGGAAGGTAGCTTTTCAGTTTCATTCAAGTCCAGCGAAAAAAATGTAAGTTTCTTCCCCAATCTGTCAGCCATCTGCTGCATTTCAGGATGGGCTGTACGGGAAACTAAGATGCAATGATCACTCGTCTGCAAACAGCCTTTGGCGATCGCAGCCCCTAAACCTTTTGAAGCTCCTGTGATTATAAACGTTTTCACGGCATTTCCCCCTTTTATGGATATATACTATTGTACCAAAATGGAGTCCGAATGGTCTCCTGCCGAATCCCTTTCACTATTCTTACCGAGGATGATTACTATAATTTTTAAAACATTATTGGCTATATAAAATAAATCCTCATTGGATTGAAGAAATTTGCGAACCTGCCGAAAATTTGCTAGCCGGGACCTCGGTGGCGCTTGCTGTGATAGGCTTGCCAGACATCCGGCGGAAAGGAACGGATTTGTGAAAGAGGTTTGGGAAATGATTTCCATTCCAGGCACTCGCTTTCCGCGGGCGGTCCGGGAGCCTCCTCGGCGCCTTTGCGCCTGTGGGGTCTCCCTTGGACGCGTTTTCCCGCAGGAGTCTTGTACCTTTCATTCCAATCAACTTTGTTTTTCTTTTAGATAGATTACGAATTACCTTAAAGAAACTGTAGACCTACAATAGTGTATTCCTGTCTCAATTTCTTTAGATAATTATTTCCAAATCATTAAACCAAGACTTGGTGATATTCCAAAATTTATTATTTTCGACACTCCTGCCGAAAACTTGCTAGCCGAGAATACGGAGATGCTTGCTTTGATGAGGCTTGGCAGACAGCCGGCGGAAAGGAACGGATTTGTGAAATTATGAACGTTGATCAAAGAAAAAAACTGCAGGCAAGCTCGCTTTTACGAATTTGTCTACAGTCTGAGCGGTCCATATAGTAATGGTCCGTAATTAAAAATTATAATATGGGTGATACCAGCCTTGCAATGGACTCTTTAAAACGAATCCATTTTGAACGCTTTTCAAAGTCTTCAATTGTAAGCTGCCTGCAGACTTCAACATCCTTATAAAAAATCCTTGTCAGTGTTTCGGCCATTCCTTCATCATAAATAAAGGCATTGACTTCAAAGTTCAATTTAAAACTACGGACATCAATGTTTGCTGTCCCCACCGAGGAGACCTCTTCGTCCACCACGATCATCTTCGCATGAATAAAGCCGTTATCATAGATGTATATCTTAGCTCCCGCTCTTAATAACTGCCCTGCGTTGAAAGTTGTTGCCCAATAAACGAAAAGGTGATCAGGTTTATTCGGAATCATGATTTTTACATCTAACCCTGATAAGCTGGCAATCCTGAGTGCATCCAATAAACTTGCATCCGGTATGAAGTAAGGTGTTTGAATGAGAATCGATTTCTTTGCTGAAGATATTAATTTAATATAGCCATTTTTAATTTGTTCCCATTCAGAATCTGGCCCACTTGTCACTATTTGCAAATCTATATTGCCTTGAGGCTTTAAAACAGGGAAATAATGAGGCTGATAAGTTATATCATGGTGCTTTGATGCCTGATTCCAATCCAGGATAAAACGGGTTTGAATGGCTTTGACAGCTGAACCCTTTATTCGAAGGTGTGTATCACGCCAGAAACCGAATTTTGGATTAAGCCCTAAATATTCATCACCAACATTAAAGCCTCCAACATAGCCTACTTTTCCATCAATGATGACTAGCTTTCGATGGTTACGGAAATTCAGCCGTAAATTTATAAATTTTAATTTGGATGGAAAGAATGCCTCCACTCGCCCTCCTGCCTGCCTAAATTCCCTGAAGAAACTTTTAGTCATCCCTCTGGAACCCAGCTCGTCATAAAGCAGCCGAACTTTGACGCCTTCATTCGCTTTTTTAGTCAAAGCTTCAATGAACCGTTTACCCAAGCCGTCCCTTTGAATGATGTAGTATTGTATGTGTATATGGTTTTCTGCCGCTTCGATATCTTTAAAAAGCTGGTCAAACTTATTTTTTCCATCCGTAAAAATATCGACATGATTATCTTCAGTAAGCACGGCATCATTGTTCCGGAGATGCATATAAATCAAATCACGGTAATTACTTGAAGAAGCATTTCGAAAAGGAAAATGATCCGTCGAAAGCTCTTCCATCTGTTTATCAAGAATTTCTTCAATCCCGATTTTCTTCTTGTCCTCCCATTGGAATAAGTGGGCGTGCCTTAAACTCGTTCCAAAAAGGAGATATAAAATAAAACCGACTACAGGGAGAAAATATAACACCAATAACCAAGCCCAGGTGGTGCTCGCTTCCCTTCTTTCAAAAAATATGACAATCGTTGCAAATAAAATATTTAGAATGATGACGAGGCCGAGCAAAACCGATGTAACATGCGTAAATTCCATAGTATTCCCTCACTCAATTTTTATCCCTTTAAGGATACCATGCAAATTCTTTATATCAAAGGATTTGCTTAATAGAAGTGAAAACAGAGAATTCAAAAAAAAAGGACCTCTTCCTGTAGAGGCCCATTTTTTAAAAATCCCACCCTGGAAATTCAGATTTCTCAGATTGGTCAGATTGTTTTTAATTATTGTCTTAAACATTCAACAATAACAATAAATTATAATTGCTTATCGGCTTTTCACTAATAAATTCACAGCTTCTTTCACTAGCTCTTCGGGATTTTTTTCTCCGGTTTCATTAGCCTCCCGAACGCATTCTACAAGATTTGAACTTACTATTACCCCGATTGTCCTATCGATTGCAGATCTAGTGGCAGATAACTGCGTTACTACTTCTCTGCAATCCTTGTTTTCCTCCATCATTTTCAATATCCCACGAAGCTGTCCTTCTATTCGCTTCACTCTATTTTTAACCTGATTGTCATATTCCATGTGAGGCCTCCTACCCTGCCTATTACTTATGAATCCTATCCAGACATCCATCATAAACCAATTCAGTTGAAATGAAGGATTGATAAAAATCTTACAATTTATAATACATACCACTTAGGTATAATTGTCAAGTGCCAATATTCAATAATGATAGCTCCAATATGTAATTTCTATTTTTGTACTAGGAGACTTTGTGCAACTGCCTCAGAAAACTCGATCGTCATTTGGGGAACGTAGGTTTTTAACAAAGCATTGACGATAGGGGCCTTGGCTCCTTTTGCCGTAATCGCCAGGCAGCCAGTCATTTTAGTCTGTTCAACCCCGCACTGTTCTGCTAAAAAATAGCCATGCCCATCAAATTTTTCATTTAATCCCTTAAGTTTAAATGTTACCTTTTCGGGTTCAATCCATTCCAATATCTTCACTTCAAGTTTTATTTTCTTCTTCATTAATCCCAAATCACTTTTAAACTCCCAGATGAGTGTCCACTCATTCATCATCTCATGATTGATATATCCCGGGACAAGAGGTGCCCAACGATCTATACTACTTACAAATCCCCAAACCGTTTTTATTGAAACAGGTAAAATGATACTGTGCACACCTTCTGACAAAGCAGTTCCCCCTTAATCATTCTTATTACATCTTTTTAATGTATGGCTGAATATTATTGAATAGAACGGTAAGCTCAGATTCTTAAACAAATTTCTCCCTGTGGTAAGGAAACCATTTAAAGATACTAACAGTAAAGAATCGCCCTTATACAATATAGAGACGATTCTTTTTTGTCTTGTTCCTTATCAATCTGACGCAATTTCAACCGTATACATACTCAATCTTGGATCAGGGTTGATCCAGGCGCTTTCAAACACGAATACCACTTTATAATTTGCGTAATCGGTATAAGTGACATAGTACATCCCTTCTTGCTCCACTTCACTTACAGGTTCACCAATCAATCCCTTCAACATGGATAAATGGATGGTTTGCAATTGCGGATCAAAATCATCAATGGCGGTAATCGTTTTTCTTCCTGTTGAACCGTCATAGAGGAAACGGATATTATGGGACCAATAATTGGCCGCGACGGTACTTAAATCTTCCGGTGCACCCCAGGCTTTTTCCACTTTCTTCAATGAATCACCTACAGAAAATGGGCCACTGCTAATGGTTTGCTGGGATTCATAGGCTAAACCCATGATCTGCCGAATCAAAAGGTCTGACTTGGATTGTGATGATAATGAATTTGATGAAGCAAAAGCAGCCTGACCACTAAACATGAGAAATGCGAGCATTAGAAATGTAACAATTTTGATAAAACGATTCACTTGTTTCAAAGTCCTCCTCCCTTTCCATCTGGAAGTGACTAATACATTATTTTAAATATCTTAAAAAAAAATGAAAAATATTCATGTCATTCCAGTTGGTTTTACCTTTACCATTAATATTCATTGGAACTTTGGACACATACCAAAAAACTTAGCATGAAATATTAGTCTATTTAACTTGAAGAAAATGGTACCTCATTTGTACGAGTGGACACGAAAAATGCTCACACCGTTTTCTTATGAAGATAGTTAATTATTACAAGCTAGCGATGGTGGAGATTTTGAGAACTCATGCTTAAATAGGACCTTTTATTTAAGTATGAGTTTTTTATATGTGTCATCATCAATACTTAACTCAATTAGTAGGTTCAACAAAAATATCATATTAAGGAGGAATTGGATGCTCAAATTACTTTCGCCAGTTTTACCAGTTGAGAGATTACCTGAAGGAAAGATAGATTCCGAATATAAGAAGCTCAGTTTACAAGTTTTCCTCGGAAACTTCATTGGAAATGCAGCGTATCATTCAATTCAAAACTTTTCCATAGGCATTCCGGGCACTTTATTATGCGGTTATATCTCGGATAAAGTTTTTAAAGAACATGAGGGTTGTCTTTATGCCAGGTGCATTAATCGCAGTCCTTGTATACTGGTTTAACCCTGCTGGCAACCTAATGATTGATCTAATTGCGATTGGATAGCGGCTAATGATATTAAATATATTCTAAAGAGGATAGATTGTTTATTATTGGTTAACACCCTCCATGATTAGATCGACGGCAAACGATATCTGTATATTCAGATAATAATACCAAGAAGCTGTTGCCGGACGGTTTGGGTAACATTTCATAAAGGAATGCATAAAATAAATGACTATGCCTTTATACCAACGGTCCTAAAGGCATAGTCATTACATCAAAATCATATAGATTGTTTTCTACTAATTTACTGGTTATTGACGCTCAAAAAGTGAAGCTCCTGCTATACCGGGTTTTGTCATCTCATAAGGATTTAGAATTAGATCCAATTCTTCTTCTGTCAACACATCATATTGTAAACAAAGTTCGCGAACTGATTTGCCTTTTAATATCGCTTCACGCGCAATACGTGAAACCACTTCGTACCCAAGGTGCGGATTGACTGCTGTAATCACTCCAACACTTTGTTCGACATAATCTTTTAGATGTTGCTCATTAGCTTCAATGCCTTCTAAGCAATAATCTGTAAAGACATTGAAAGCATTGTTCATGATGCTAATTGATTGCAATAAATTGAATACAAGGACTGGCTCCATTACGTTCAACTCTAGTTGTCCTGCTTCTGATGCTAAGCAAATCGTATTATCGTTCCCGATCACTTGGAAAGCGACTTGATTAATTAATTCTGGCATTACTGGATTTACTTTTCCTGGCATGATTGATGAACCTGGTTGACGTGCTGGAAGAGTGATTTCTGCTAATCCCGCTCTCGGTCCTGAAGCCATCAAACGTAAATCATTAGCAATTTTAGACATATTCATCATACATACTTTCAATGACGCTGACACTTCAGTATATGCATCCGTATTTTGGGTTGCATCCACTAAATGTTCTGCACCTACAAGCGGCAAGTTACTGATTTCAGCTAAATATTTAACAACATTTTCAATGTAACGGGGATCTGCGTTCAATCCCGTTCCCACTGCTGTTGCCCCCATATTCACTTCATATAAATGTTGGCGTGATTGACTGATTCGTTTTATATCCCGATCCAACACGCGACTGTATGCCTCAAATTCTTGACCGAGTCGAATTGGCACTGCGTCTTGAAGATGTGTGCGTCCCATTTTAATAACATGATCAAATTGTTTTGCTTTATTTTTTAAAACCGTACTCATCTTGGTCATTGTTTGTAACAATTGCTCTAAGAGTCTTAATGTTGATAAATGAATGGCAGTTGGGAATACGTCATTGGTTGATTGCGACATGTTAACATGGCTATTTGGACTTACTTGTACATAATCCCCTTTATTGTGTCCCATGAATTCTAACGCACGGTTGGCAACGATTTCATTAATGTTCATATTCATCGATGTACCTGCACCGCCTTGAATTGGGTCAACGATGAAATATTCATGCCACTTTCCATCGATCACTTCATCAGAAGCTTTGACGATAGCGCTTCCAATCCCATCATATAACCGTTTGGTATCCATATTTGCTAAAGCGGCTGCTTTTTTAATCATAGCTAGTGCACGAATCATTTCTTCATTGACTTTGTAACCGGTAATCGGAAAATTCTCTACAGCGCGTAAAGTTTGTATTCCATAATATACATCAGCTGGAATTTCCTTTTCCCCAAGAAAGTCTTTCTCGATGCGGTATGTTCTCTCTTCTGTCAACATTTCCTCTTACCCCTTTGTCTGTTCTATAATGTAATGTCCTCTGCAATCGGTGTTTCCATCATTTCCTTCACTTTTTTGGGATCCTTTGTCTTCGCTAAAATCCACATCAACTTAGGAACGATGGCTTCTGTATTCATATTTCTGGAACGAATGATGACATTCTTATTCACTTTTCGTCCCACTTCGTAAATATCCATATCTTCCCCTTCTTCTAAACATTGGGTAGTAATGACTACGGATATTCCACATTGTACTAACTCATTCAATTTTTCTAAAATATTTCTTCTTTGAAACGGAATACCACCGCTTCCATAACTTTCAATTACGATACCCCGACAATGATTTTTCAGAGAATCAAAGAATTCAGGTTTAATACCAGGATGGAGCTTAACTAAAGCAACATCTGTACATAGGGAAGCATCTAACTTAGCTTCCTTTTTCTTTGGTGAATGAACTGGCTTTAGATACTCAATTTTATCTTTGAATATGGTAGCGATATATGGATAGTTAATACTTTCAAACGAATCATAGCTTTTAGTTCTCAATTTAATGGCCCTAGTACCCTGGATGACTCTACCATCAAATACAACATATACTCCTCCAATATCTTCACAAGCAAACCGAATCGCATCAGAGATATTTCTTTTGGCATCTGTCTTTTTAAAGGCAATTGGGATTTGAGAACCTGTAATGATAATTGGTTTCCTTAAATCTTGTAACATATATGAGAGCGCAGCTGAAGTGTAAGCCATTGTATCTGTTCCATGGGTAATCACAAAGCCATCGTAATCATGGTAGTGCTCATGAATGGATTGTGCCATTTCTGTCCAATCTTCCGGCTGCATATTTGTACTATCAATATTCATCAAAGGCTTACTATCAATCTGATAAAGTAAATCCAATCCCGGCAGGTGTCCTAAAAATTCGTCAGCTTTCATATCTGGAACCAGTCCATTTTTCCCTTCTAACGATGCAATTGTACCACCTGTAGTAATTAACATCAACTTCTTCATTTTTGACTTCAACTTCCCCAATAAACTACCCCCTATAAAGCCTCCCGTTTTACAATCATTCATCATCTTTGAAAAGGATGTTTTTGCTGGATATATACATGTTGCGCGTACACCACATGTTATTATAGTCATGTTCCAGAGTGAAATCAAGCTAAAAAACATTCATTACGCGTACGCTTATTCCAATTTGATGTTATAATCGATTTATATAAAAGGAGAGTAATAAGAATGATCGTAAATAGATTAACTACATTAAGGAAGGCCAAAAGGTGGTCTTTGCAATATACCGCTGACAGACTCGGAATAGCCAAGAGTACCTATGCAGGTTACGAATCGGGCCATCGCCGTCCTTCATTGGAAACGGTAAATTTATTAGCAGGCTTATATGATACATCCACTGATTACATTCTAGGTCGAGTGGATTATCCATCTAAAGATATTACCACAGAGTCACCTCGAGCCATGGAATTGACGGATTCACCAAATATGAAGCTTGCTGTCGATGGAATCTCTCTTTCTGAAGAGGAAACGATTCAATTCATCGCTTTTATTAGAGCTAAACGAGAAGTGGAAATCATTCGCCATAAACAAAAGGAAACATAGCAGACATTGAGCTTAAGACGTTATGGGGAATGAACCGCACTTCATCACCAGGTACTTATAATATTCACGATGTAACTGGCATGACTGTTAAATTCTATGGCTTTAAACAGTTAGGATATGACGGTTATGATTAATGGCTGAGTTCCCCCCTTTGACGCTACATATAATTATTCCTGGATGACAGCTTTAACTTACTAACAGGTCTTTGCAGCATTTTGAATTCTAATAGTGCCCGAGTTTAGAAAATTAAGTTTTATTAATTATTATAGAAGAAAGTCGGCTAATTAAATGCATCCATCATCATTATTCTGTTATTTTACTTACTTCAAGGGAAGATGAGTATTCCGCTGTTTCTCGCTACCATCTATGCTTATTTAAGAATCTCCGACTTTCCCTCTTCATTTATTTGCAATCAAAGAAAAACCACAGCAAAGCTTATGGTTTTCCCCGTATATAAGTGGATATTTATGTTTAAAACTTCCTCATTCGATATACTGTTTCTCAAAAATCAAGGCATCTCGTCATCTTTTTCCCGATTTTTAAAAGCTTCATGTGTGACAATATCCTCGATTTGTTCATATTGCCGGCTATGTTCCTTCTCTTCGCTAATTCTATTATCGGGTAGATTTCCTGGATGCCCTTTTTCTTTGTGATTAAAACTTTTACCACGACTCATACTCATTCTCTCCTTTCTAATCATTGTTTGTTTAGTTTTCCCAAGCTATCATAAAATATGATATAATTTCTCTTTTTCCTGTTTTTGCAGCAGGTTTGGATACACCTGCAACGCCGGGCGGCATTTGTTGCTATTCACCAAGTAAAGAGGTGTGGTTGATTTCCCCTCCAGATGCTCGCTTTCCGCGGGGCGGGGGCTAAACGCCTGTGGGGTCTCACCTGTCCCTCTGCTCCCGCAGGAGTCTCGCACTTGCGCTCCACAACTTTAAATCGTTTAGTTTTTTAAAACAACAATCTTTACGAAAAGAGCCTTATGAAATGGTTGCTCAATTTCGAACAGCCGCTTACCGCATTAAAATTGCAGATGAAGCTAACTGGGATAATTTTGATCTAAAAAAATGACGCCATCATAAAAAGATGACGCCATTTTTTCTTTCTTATCACTTAAGGACGTTCTATTTCAAATAATTCCCCTAGTTTTGTATAAGTATGACCCGCTAATCTTGCTACAGGTTTTAGCCCATTCTGATCAATTCGACCGTTATGGTAAATATCTTGCTCTATATGATAACAGACTATTTTCCCTATCAATAAATCACAACCTGGTTTATCCTTGGAACCCGCCATTGGTATCGCATGCTCTAATGTACATTCAAAGCGTACCTTCGCTTCTTTCAATCCTGGTACGGATACCTTATCACTAACAGCTGTCGTGAAATGGGTCAGACTCAATTCACTTTCGTCAGACGGGAGTTCCTTCGCCGTTCGATTTGCATCAGCTACATTATTCTCATCAGTGATATGAACAACGAATTCACCTGTTTGAATTGCATTTCGTGCAGTGTCCTTTGAAACCCCTTCTTTCCGTTGGACAGAAACGGAAATCATCGGAGGATTTGAACTGACTATGTTAAAAAAGCTGAACGGAGCTATATTGACTGTACCTGTTTCGGATTTTGTCGTAACCAAGGCTATAGGTCTCGGTATGATGCTACCAGTCAAAAACTTATAATTATCCCGTTCAGTCAGACTTTCAGGATTAACAGAAATCATCTTCATTCCCTCCCATTCTTATAAAAAGTTCTTTAGAAACCATGAACCCGCTGCCTCAACCTCTGACCGTGTTAACTGATGACCGTAATTTTCCCACTGAACATCCA
Organism: Peribacillus aracenensis; assembly: GCF_025175645.1. NCBI lineage: Bacteria > Bacillati > Bacillota > Bacilli > Caryophanales > Bacillaceae > Peribacillus > Peribacillus aracenensis. The sequence goes on along the minus strand of NZ_JANZMJ010000013.1, from coordinate 125,282 downwards.
CTATTGCACCCGCTTGCAGCAAAAGTTTATTAAGTTCATCAGTTTCTGCTGCCGGGCAAATCGGATCGTTTTTACCTGCAGCAATAAATACAGGTATATCCGAAAGAGAAGGCAATGCAATCCCTCGTCTTGGCACCATTGGATGATGAAGACACGCTCCTAGTAATGCCCCTTCGAAATGGAACAGCAAACTTGCCGCTATATTTGCACCATTGGAATAACCTAATGCTACCACTCTTTCACGGTCGAAGTCATACTTTTTGGACGCTGATTCCAAGAAGTCATAAAGCTCCTTCGTACGAAAAATCAAATCTTCTTCATCAAAAACCCCTTCGGATAATCGGCGAAAAAAACGAGGCATTCCGTTTTCAAGTACATTTCCCCTTACGCTCAATACGGATGATCCTGGTGAAACCAGTTCCGCTAATGGCAAGAGATCTGTTTCCGTTCCTCCAGTGCCATGTAGAAGCAAAAGCAATGGCGCTTCTGGATTACTTCCTTTTTGAAAAATATGCTTCATCATTTATCCTCCTCAAGTACTCTCGGCACTGCCGGCAGTAACGTTTTCTCCATGATCGCCCTTTTTTCTTCCAGCCATGGCGGCAGCATTAAATTACTGCCCATCGTTTCCTTCGTTTCATCATGAGCGAAGCCAGGTGGATCTGTGGCAACTTCAAAAAGTATGCCTCCATCTTCCCTGAAATAAATGGCATCGAAGTATTGACGGTCTGTAAAGGGTGTCACACCATAGCCATGGTTGGCGATATGCTCCCTCCATTCTTTATGATCTTCATTATCGATTGCACGCCATGCAACATGGTGGACGGTTCCCACTCCGATTTTCCCATTTGGCAAAACCGTTTTTTTAATATCTATTAAATTTCCGATGTCCGATGTGGATTTGAAGCGGATGTAATCGCCCTCTTCCCCAATTTTTTGCAGACCCATCACTTTCTCTAATAGTTCCATCGTTTTGATCGGTTTTGACGTCAATAATACGGCACCACCGAATCCCTTGACTGCCTTGGCAGCTGGTACACCGCCGAATGACCACTCGCTATTTTTCCCTTCTTTACGTTCAACCAGTTCAAGTTGCAAACCGTGTGGGTCTTGGAATTCGAGATATTTCTCGCCGAAACGTGAAACCTTTTTAAAGTCTATGTTAAATTTACCTAAACGCATTTCCCAGAAACCCATTGATCCTTCCGGAACAGCATATGTTGTAACCCCCACTTGTCCTGAGCCAATTTTCCCCTTGTATGCCCCAGGCCAAGGAAAGAAAGTGATGATAGTTCCCGGAGAACCTGATTCATCACCGAAATACAAATGATAGGTTCCTGGGTCATCAAAATTAACGGTTTTCTTCACCATACGCAGTCCCAATACTCCAGCATAAAAATCCACGTTCTCTTGAGGATTGCCTACAATTGCGGTTATATGATGTATTCCTGCATTTTGCTTTTGCATGCCCAATACTTCCTTTCCCATTGATTAATTTGTTGGTTTTGTATTCAATGGTTTTAAATTCGCTTCAATATCCTTTCTTTTCGATTCTAAAAAAGGTGGCAGGGCAAGGTTTTCACCTAAGTGCTCCTCTGCTTCATCCACTGCAAAACCTGGTCCATCAGTAGCCAATTCAAATAAGATGCCATTCGGCTCCCTAAAATAGAGTGAATGAAAATAAAAGCGGTCCACATAACCCGAGTTCACGAATTTTGATTCACTAATTTTCTCTATCCATTTTCTCAGTTCCCCTTCATTATCCACCCGGAAGGCAATATGGTGTACTCCACCCCTCCCCAACCTTTCCCGAGGTATGTCATTCCTTTCTTCAATATGGAGTTCGGCGCCCGTTCCTCCCTTACCTGTCTCGTAAACGACTATCGGATTTTGCCCCCTGATTGAGGATGGGTATGTGCCTGACTTCCTGAAACCCAATACGTCGGTAAGAACGCGTTCTGTTTGTACAATATCAGGTACAGTAAGTTTTACTGGCCCTAATCCAAGAATGGAAAACTCTTGCGGCACCGGGCTTCCATCCCACGGTAATCCTCCTTGAACGCCTTTATTATCCTGATCGGAAACCAAAAGAAGCCTCTGCCCTTCAGGGTCTTTAAATGAAAGCACCTTCCTTTCAAAACGGCTCGATATTTCATCCTGCTCAACATTGAATTCAACAAACCGTTTTTTCCAATATCCCAGTGCTTCATCATTTCTTACCCTTAAGGAAATTTCTGAAATACTATTATTCCCCTCATGAGTGCGGGCAGCATTGGGAATTTCAAAAAACGTCAATTCTGTACCCGGTGAACCAATTTGATCTCCATAAAATAAGTGATATACACGTACATCATCTTGATTCACCGTTTTTTTAATTAATCGCAACCCTAAGACTTTTGTGTAGAATTCAAAGTTATTCCCCGCTTTAGCTGTAATCGCCGAAACGTGATGTAATCCTTTTAATTCCATCCAAACCACTCCTATCTTTATAAATCTCCCCTTACGGAAATGAATTAATCCTAAAATAATATCTCGAATTCAAGGTATTTAACCTTCAAAATACTTTTAATGCAAATATCTTGATTTAAAGATAAACGACATAGATAAATTTGTCAACCATTTTCATACAAATAATTTTACCCGTTTTCACTTATCATAAAATATTTAAATCAGGTCAAAATAAATCGGTAGTATAAAGAATGGAGGTGTGATATATGGTTAAAGATTTTTTTAGCGCAATTGAAGATAGACGCTCTTATTATTCCCTTAGCAAGGAACGTGTTGTTCCTAATACAAGGATTAAAGAAGTTATCGATCATGCCGTTCAATATTCCCCTTCCGCTTTCAACTCCCAAAGTGCAAGAGTGATTGTATTAACTGGTCAAAACCACGACCAATTATGGGATATCACAAAAAAAACATTAAGAAAAGCAGTCGGTGCCAAAGATTTTGAAAAAACTAAAGAAAAAATGAATTCATTTATAAATGGTTATGGTACGGTTTTATTCTTTGAAGATCAGGCCATTATAGATAGGCTTCAAGAACAATTCAAAACGTATGCCGATAACTTTCCGATTTGGTCGGACCAATCATCTGCCATTTTACAATTTGTCGTATGGACTTCCTTGGAAATTGAGGGGTTTGGTGCATGTCTTCAGCATTATAATCCTTTAATCGATGATGAAGTGAGAAAGACATGGGATATATCACGTGATTGGAAACTCATCGCACAGATGCCATTTGGAAAACCAACTGCAGAGCCTGATGATAAAGACTTCTCACCACTTGAAGAACGTGTGAAATATTATCATTGAAACAATAGGGGCTGTCTCTGCATAACGAGCCAGCCCTTTCATTTATTTCACTTTAGTAATCCGGAAATGCAGCAAAAAATTTTGAAAATACCAATGTCGCAAAGCCTATATATTCTACAACCGGCATGATTTTGATATCCTCAATGGCGTTTAACATGTACATTTCGCATCCCCCTAGTAAACTATTGAATTGGTGAAGAACGCCCTATTAGCCATTCCTTCAAATAATATGGGAGTACACCGGAATATTGTTTAGCAGCATGTCCACTTTTCAGTAGGCTATATGTCTTATCCTTACATTTCAAATGCTTCATTACCGGATAAATCATTTCCTGTGGGACCAATCGATCATTCTTATTCGCTATTACTAAAACACTAGCATCAATTTTCGATAGCTTCGCTTTTTTTCCCCTTACCTCAAAACTCCCATTAACCAAGCTGTTATTTATCAAAAGGTCTTGGGTTATTTGTTTTGCGGCTGCTCCGGATAATGGTACATGCCCATTTGCCCAAGCATTGAAGCGACGCCAATTTTGAACGTATTCATCATCATCCGCTTGATTCAATAAAGATAGATAGGGTGATATATAGATAGGGGATGTCATTAATCGGATTCCATATTTAACTGCACTGGCTGGGATCGTTTGATAAATATCAATCGTATCGTTAAAATCCACGGTACCTTCCTTTAACGCTACCTGCCATTGATCAAAAAATTCTGAGGCACTGAAATCTACAGGTGTAACGGAAAGGATCAAATTCTTGATTGGCTCGTCTGAAATGGCAGCATATATTGCGGCTATTGTACCGCCGAGGCAAAACCCCATAACTGTAATTTCTGATGCTCCAGAATGGCGTAATGCACGCTGTACTCCTTTTTGAATATAATCGGCGATATAATCTTCGATCGATATTTCACCATCTTCAAAGCCCGGACTTCCAAAATCAAGCAAATACACATCAAAACCTTCATTTACAAAAGATTCTATTAAACTATTGCCGGGGGACAAATCAAGAATCAAAGGAGTATTGATTAGTGAATATATAAGAAAAACCGGCACCTCATATTTTTTTTGTGCTGATGGATAATACCAAAGCGTTGATTTGTTTTTTTTCCACACCGCAGTTTTCGGCGTCAGTCCCATTTCAGGCATTGGCTGATTGGGAATATCCATAAAACGTTTCCATTTAGGTATGGATTCGGATTGATTTTTCGGCACTTTCCGCTTAGACATTTGAATTTCCCTGTCCATGTAAATCGAACCCAGGTAACTGCGAGCTTAACAATAAGGAGTTATTTATAAAATCCGCCAATCTTTTTTTACGCCCTTCCATTTCATTGGATTCCCAACTTGACTTCCTTTTCTTACTGCGCGTTGAAAAAGAAGTGCGTTTATTACTAACTGCAGATTCACCTCTGACATTCCCGCCCCTATCCTCTACAAGTCTTGAGACCAGCTCTTCTAAACTATCAATTTTTTCTTCGAGCTGGATGACTAATTTCGCTAAACTCGCTACATCTTTTTTTGTTGGATAATTCATGATGATGGACATTCTTTCTGAGGCTTCCTGCATTCTATTTATTCTTGGAATCTGCAATCGGGCATTGTCGCTTACTGCTTCTATCAACTCACGGTTATTTAGCAAATTCTGAATTTTATCATTAAGCTGTTGCTCTTTTTGTGTGCCTAGTAATTTAAGCCCTTTATAAAAATCTGATTTTCCTGTCATATATTTCTTCCTTCCTCTCTCCGTTTACGCTAATGCCGAAACTCCACCGTCAATGATTAAAATATGACCGATCATATAGTCAGAAGCCTGTGAGGCTAAAAATACGGCGGCACCCTTTAAATCATCTTCATTGCCAAACCTGCCAGCCGGAGTATGACCTAATATGTCATAGTTAGACTTTTCAAGAATATTCTTTGTGATTTTAGTCGGGAAAAAACCAGGTGCAATTGCATTGACTTGGATTCCGAATCTAGCAAGTTTAACTCCTAAATCCTTGGTCATTGTAATGATGGCACCCTTACTGGTGTTATAAGCTATCGTATCCAATACCTCAGGAAGCGACCCGCCAAGACCTGTCACCGATGCAATATTTATGATTTTTCCGGAATTTTGCTGCTTCATGACCTTCGCTACAGCCTGTGAAAATAGGAATGTACCTGTAACGTTAACATTCAATACTTTTTCCCACTTATCCTTGGGAAGATCCAAAAGCGGACCTGACCAGGACGTACCGCTATTATTGACAAGAATATCAATCGTGCCGAATTGAGCAACCGTTTCCTTGACGACATGGTCAATGGCACTCTCATCCGTGATATCACATTCAAAGGCAACGGCATTAACACCCATCGCTCTCAAGTCTTCACATGCCTCCTTACATAGAGGAAGATTTCGTGAAGCAATGACTATATTTGCACCAGCCTCCCCCAACGCGATGGCGATCTGTTTGCCCAGTCCCCTGCCGCCGCCGGTGATGATAGCCGTTTTATTAGTCAAATCAAACATATTACTCAATGTAGTCAACTTTTCAGCCCTTTCTTTATGAAGAATTTTTTATATAAAACTGTCTATATCATTATAGAAAAGCCTATCCAATATTGTGCTTAAAATAGCCAAATGCCCCTGCCTTTTGTTTCATCAACAAGTTCTTTTATATCAATGAGAATGCTTCGGTCAGCTGTCGGAAATTCGGCCTACCGGAAACTTAAATTGTCCTGCTGGAAGTAGATCCTTCGAACGTTTCGCCACTTTTTACGACCGATAACTGGATTATTCGACTGAGTGAGCAAAATCGGATACTTAACCTGTTAAATCGTTTACACTATAGAACAGTAAGGAGGTTAAAAAATGACTATACATCACTTTCATTTAACCGCCGAATGGCCCGGCGGCAGAAATGATATCGGCACGATTCATTCAGGGAATCTTCAAACACAAATAAGTATTCCTACTGGAATGGAAGGACCAGGGATCGGGACTAATCCCGATGAAATGCTTCTTGGGGCGGCATCGACCTGCTATATCATTACCTTTGCTGCCATGTTAGAGCGAGCCCATATAGAAAAGGCGAGCTTATCCATGCAATCGGAAGCGTTAGTGGATGTTACGAATGGTGTATTCACCTATAAGAAAATCATTCATCGCCCTGCACTTGTATTAGTATCGGGGACTTCTGAAAAAGAGGTTGAAAAAGCGATGAAACTTGCTGAAAAAGCTGAAACTTCATGTATGATTTCTAGAGCGATCAAAGGTAATGTAGCGGTGGAACTGAATGCGAAAATTTCCGTAGCACAGCAACCTTGAAACAGAAAAAGTGCCTAACCCTATGTTGGTTTAGGCACTTTTTGAACTATTGAATCAAGTTCACTTTACTTTCAACCTCTTGGCACACTTCATCAGCCGTTAAACCATTTGCCTCAATGATGGACGCTTTCAATGAAGTATCGCTTATACCCATCACATTACTTTCCAAACCTGTTACCACACAACAATCCACGTTTTTTGCGTCAGCTTCTTGTTTAATCTCCACAACATCAAAACCTTTTTCGCGAAGTGCTTCCTGAATATTCGTTAAAGATTCTTCAACACCGATTTTTGACATCAACACACACCTCCTCTACCTTCTAAGCTGTCCTTTTCACCTTCAATATATGTATAGGATGGAAAGGAAATAGGGAAAGTAATATCGAGGTGATAAACATGAATGGGAAAAACAAGAAAGATGCTTCACAAACTCGTTTAGGTTCTTCTCAGATAGAGGGGCAAGGTACCACTACAAAAGAAACCGGGGCCTTCACTCAACCTTCTTCACTTAAAAAGCAAAAACGCTCCTGATAAAAAAGTATCTTAAATCAATCATGGAACTCCGCCTTCATGATACGAAAAAAACGCTTGGTTTAACCGCCAAGCGTTTTTCCTCTGAATGACCCTTTCTTTGCCCTGCATTCAATAAGGGTCTATATATTTTGTTTTCTGATTTCCCTTTGAATTTTTAGATCATTCAATTGATCTCCATCAATTGTTTTTGAATCCATTTTTGCATTTTCGACTTCACATGGGTTTAAATCACTTGCCCTTAAATTATTATTGGGCGCTGCTTGCTTGTTCCATTTGGTCATCATGATCTCCTCCTCATTCCTTTATTCTTCCCAAACCTAAGAATATTCATGAATACACCCCATCATTTATTGCAAAGATAGGAATGGAGGTGGTTTTATTGGAACCAAACAAACCCGGCAATAAAAATGTACCGGATTTTAAAGAGTTGAACGACCGTATCATCAGAGAAGCATCACAGAGTCCCCGTTTAGTGATTCAAACAAATTTGGATGCAAAGAATGTAAAGGATGAGAACCCTTATGCGGATCGGATTAACAGTGAAGGATTTTCTGATTTTTTTGAGGAATGAAACAAACCACTTTGTACAATTTGGACGTTGATTTCCAATCCAGGCACTCGCTTTCCGCGGGCTGTCCGGGAGCCCCTCGGCGCCTTTGCGCCTGCGGGGTCTCGCACACCCTCTCCAATCAACTTTGTTTTAAAATTTAGATAAAATCCCTTTTTTCTACAAAATGAAACCGGCTTAATAAGCCGGTTTATTTTAAAAATATTTTTTCTTCCAAAAAATGAATGCCGTCGTCCCAGCCAATGTGATGGCAATTAATAATGTGAAAATGAAAGCAAACCGATTATGTTCAAATGGTAGTTCGACATTCATTCCGTAAAAACTTGCCACCATCGTCGGAAGTGTTAAAATAATGGTCACTGAGGTTAGAAACTTCATGGCATTGTTGACATTATTGGAAATGATCGAAGCGAATGCATCCATCATACCGCTAAGAATGGATAGATACACTTCCGCCATTTCGATTGCCTGAGCATTTTCGATGATTACATCCTCAAGCAATTCTTTATCTTCTTCATACATTTTCAAATAATTGAAACGGAGGATCTTATCAAGTACTACTCGATTGGATTTCAATGATGTCGTAAAATAAACCAGGCTTTTTTCCAAAGCAAGGAAAGTGTATAATTCTTTGTTTTTCATGGACTGATGCAATTCACGTTCCGCTTCATTAGTCATCTTGTTAATCTGTTTGAGGTAACGTAGGTAATAGGATGAAATCTCAAATAATAATTGTAACGCAAACCTGGTTTTCTTATTGGTGAAAAACCCTTTGATTTTATTGTTTTTGAAATTCGCCAATATCGGTGTTTCTTTCAAAGACACTGTAATGAAACAGTCTTTGGTAAAGATCATACCGATGGGAATCGTTTCAAAAATTGGTAAGTCGGCTTCGTCCCTGGTCAAATATGGGAAGTCGACAATAATTAAAACATTATCATCCTCTTTTTCAATTCGTGGTCTTTCCTCATCGTCCAGTGGGTCTTTCATGAAGTTGATCGGTAATTGCAAAGTTGTGCATATATAATCTATTTCAGCTTCTGTGGGCGCAACAATGTTCACCCAGGAACCTTTTGTCATTTCCTCGATATTGATTAGGTGACGGCTTTCATCCGTCTTGTAGATTTCAATCATTTATTGACCTCCTCTTTATAGAGAAAGCCTTATTTACCTTCTTCGAGCGGATACTCAGGAAGAATAACAGTCTCGACTTCTAGCATCATATCGGCTTTCTCTTTCTTTCTGGGTTCAGGATCATAAGAACTGCTGATCACTTGTATCCACTTCCTTTCGATTCTTTAATCTTAATCCTTATTCATTTAAAGCACAATAAAGAATTTAATACCATGAATCCAGTCGTTAAATTTCCAATTATCTGATTTTTTTAATTTGAAAAATATAATAAAAAAACGCTTGGGTATCCCCAAGCGAATCTGTTTGCATTATCCATGCTTCACATTATTATAATAGTGAACACCATACATGGCGCCTTCATCTACCATCTTATTATCGTCATGATCATATGGATCAGGGTGACCTGCCTTTTCAATTACGGGATCGAGCTCGGAAGCCTTCCTATTCCAAAAGCCTACTGTTTTTGCTTTTGCATTGGACCATATGTCCTTCACTTTTCCTCTATTCGTTTTATTCGATAAAAATGAGACTCCGGCAACTCCGACTCCTATTAATACAACGTTTTTTCCTAATGCCATCATTACCTTCCCCCTTATTTATTGACTTGCTATATCTATACCCCACGCCAGTTAAATTTAAACCTTTATTTATATGGAGGAATTTGATAAAAGAAATTAGGTTTCATTATTTCATTGTTATATGGCTGATGAAAAACGTGTGTCGTCGCTGGGGACACCGGTGGAATCAACCAGGTCCAGTCCCCCGTTACTTTCCGGGCACAAGAGGCTTCTTTTTCTTCGAATTTCTTGAATTGTTTAGCTGCTGTATGGTGATCTACGATGCTGACTCCGTATTTTTTATATGAATGAAGGACTGCTTCATTCAGTTCGATCAGGGCTCTATCTTTCCATAAATTCGAATCACGCTTAATATCCAAGCCCATCCTCTCCCCGATTGCCGGAAGCATATTGTAGCGTTCTTCGTCCGCAAGGTTCCTGGCACCGATTTCCGTTCCCATGTACCACCCGTTAAATGGCGCAGCCGAATAAGTAATACCGCCAATTTCCAATCTCATGCCGGAAATGATCGGAACCGCATACCATTTGATTTCAAGATCTTTGAACCATTTTAGCTTAGGGTGGGTGATTTGGACTTCTTTAATGAGGCTTTCAGGTATATCATGAAAACTAGGGGGTTTACCGTCCAATTGGACTACAAGGGGTAAAATATCGAAAGGTCCGTTCTTCCCTTCCCATCCTAATGCCATACATTGCTTGGTGAATTCGATTGAACTTGAATCACCGATTACGCCATGTTCCGTCTCATATCCTGCATATCGAATGAGCTGATGATTCCAAATATCCACTTTTCGATCATGATCTTTCTGTTTGAAAATTGTAATCACAGGTCTGATGCTCCCATTATTCGTAGCATATTCGATATGCTCAAAGAGAGCCGATACTATTCCTTCTTCGCTTTGAATCATCCTTTTATCAATCACCCTCAGCGATTCCCAAAAAAAGCGCCCAATGCAACGATTGCTATTACGCCAAGCTAATTTAGCACCATATACCAATTCTTCATATGTATGTTCATATCTGCCTGTTTCATTTATTTCCTCGTTAATTTGTTCGATCCTGCCATTTATGTCCTCTTCCGTTTTCAATAATTCAGGATAACTTGTCCTGATAAAGGATACGGCCTCTTGCAGTAAATCATTCATCATTTCCACGGATCCTTCCATTTGCAAAACTTTGACTTTAATATTAAAATAACATATTTTTCATGGTATCTCTAAAAAACACAATTTTTTAAAAGCGCATTTTTTTTAAATATGGCAATTCAGAGGCGGATTACTTTTCATGATACTTAAAGTAAGCTCATAAATTTCTTATACTATAACATCTCTAGTAACTAAATAATTATCGGTAAAGTTGTTACATATAAGGTAAATGGATTATAATATATTAATAATGAGGTGATATGATGAATAATACGACACTTTGTCCACGATTTGAAAAAGGAATGCAAATCTTGAGTAAACGCTGGACTGGCTTGATTGTCAATCAATTACTTAATGGCCCTCAACGGTTTTGTAATATTGAATCTGCATTCCCGATAAGCGGCAGGATTCTTTCTGAACGTTTAAAGGACTTGGAAATTGAAGGTATTGTTAAAAGGGACGTATATCCAGAGACACCGGTCAGGATTGAATATTCCTTAACTGAAAAAGGAAAGGCACTTGCACCGGTAATGAACGAAATTCAAAATTGGGCACAAGAATGGCTTGAACCAATACAGAATCAATGACATAGGTATGAAAGGAAGGAGGAAGTTCCGCCAGCTGCGGACTCCCTCCTTTTTTGTTTAAGCGCCAGAGACTAGTGGTATATTTTTTACAGATAGAATAACACTAGGTTTATTCCAAATTTATGGGCGGTGAATTCATGAAACAAGCAGATTGCATTATTATTGGTGGAGGGATAGCCGGTATTCAGGCAGCCATCCAGCTCGGAAGATATAAACATGATATTATCGTCATTGATTCTGCTCAAGGCCGATCTTCCATTGCCAAGGCTTACCATAACATTCTTGGATGGCCTGATGGGGTAAGCGGCAAACAATTAAGGACACTTGGCAGACAGCACGCTGAAAAATTCGGTGTCGAATTCTTGGATGATACAGTGAAATCTCTTGATAAAAAGCAGGACAAGTTTTTTATCCGAACAAAGAATGACATGGATTATGAAGCCAAAATGATTTTTCTTGGTACTGGCATTACCGATAACATTCCTTCAATCAAAAACATCTATCCGACCCTTGGGACATCCACATATATATGCCCTGATTGTGATGGGTATGAGATCATGGATAAGCAAACCGTTGTCATCGGAGGCGGAAATGCAGGAGCGGGCATGGCGCTTACTCTATTATATTGGTCAAAAGATATCATTTACGTAAATCATTCGAAAACAAAAATTGATGATGAGTATAGGGAAAAGTTAAAGAAAAATCAGATTCCTGTAATTGAAGAGGAAGTTTGTGAAGTTCATGTTAATGCCAAACAGCAGTTGACAGCCATTCAATTAGCATCCGGTAAAATAATCGAAGCTGAAAAAGCATTCACGGCATTTAAAGGTAACAAACTTAATAATGAGCTAGCCTTACAATTAGGTGTGCAAGTAAATGAAAACAATCATGTGGTGATTCATCCACGAACTAAAGAAACCAATATTAAAGGAGTCTGGGCAGGCGGCGACCTCGTTGCCCATTCCGAACAAGTCACCATTTCGATGGGGGATGGCACCCAAGCAGCGATATGGATTCATAAAAGGCTGTTAGGGCAGCCACTTCCATACGATTGACAACCTGATGGAAAAACACAAGGCGACCTGTCCACCAGGCCGCCTTTTACATTGGTATTTATAAAGTTTTCCACGTTAGCCTTCCATACACATCTATATTCGATTCCTTCCTTTAAAAACTTTAACCAAAATGAGAATGACCGCGATGATAAGCAAGATATGTATAAATCCTGCAGCCACTTTAAAGACTAAACCAAGAACCCATAATAATAATATTACACCAATAATTGTCCAAATCATGATAATCCCCCTTCTTCCCTTCTTAAATGATTTTTTATTAATAAGAAGCTACAACGAAATTTTGTGCTTACATTTAAATTACCCATATCTTTCTGTAACAAACCCTCACCCTATTTTTTTACATAAAACTGTAAATGCTGTAAATGATAATAAAGAAATAAGGAATCTTCCATATTGAAAAGCATCCACCATCAAGAAGAGACTTACAAGCTTTATAGGTTCCGCAAAAATCAATTAGAAGGAGTCGTTCATTCATGAGAAAGTTTTTAGTCATCTGTCTAACAGCCTGTTCCCTGTTCTTGGTTAACCTGAATCACCCGGCTGCACAGGAAAATAAAGTAAAACAGGAAAGTGTCCAATTCACTGAAGCGCAAAAATCGGAAATCGCTAAGATCCAAAAGCAGATACTCGCTGACAAAAAGTTATTGATCGAAAAATATGTCGAGTATGGCGCGCTTTCTAAAGAAGAAGCAGATAAAATGGTTTCACATTTTGAAAAACATTATAAAATGATGGAAGAACATAATTTCCAAATTCCGCCGCACCTCCCACATGCTCGACACATGCATAAGTAATTGTATGTTTTTTTGCCTATATAGCTAATAATCCGACCTGATGAATAGGCCGGATTATTTTCATTCTTTTGTCCTTGATAAATAAACATTACGCGTTTACCATTTACTAAAGGATTTATATTTCTCTTTAGCGAAATACATAACTATGAGAAATGAAAGGGTGAAAAGGATGAACAAAATAGGCATTACAGCAAGAGACTTATTTCACTTGAAATCAGTAACCGATCCAAAACTATCCCCGGATGGCAGCATGGCGATTTATGTCCAAAACAGAATAGATGAAAAAACGGAAAAATACATTTCCAATCTGTTTATGTTCAGCCTGATTACGAATGAAACTAAGCAATGGACGTTTGGGGATAATCGTGATACATCACCAGCCTGGTCCCCCGACGGCAAGCATATCGCCTTTATATCGGACAGATCAGGTAAAAAACAAGTTCACATTATTGGGAGCATTGGTGGGGAAGCCCGACAGCTGACACATTTCGTTAACGGCGTAACAAAACCTATTTGGTCTCCTTGTTCCACCAAGTTGCTGCTTTCAACCGGATTAAAGGTGGGCGAAAACCTTAATACGGTTAAGGAAAATGATTTGTCCAAAGAAGTTCATAGGTATGACCGAATTAAGTATAAATGGGATGGGAGAGGCTATTTTGATCAGTTATATCAGCAGTTGGTTATAGTAGGAATTTTTAAGGGAGATTCCACATTGCTAACAGAAAACAATATTGATCATCATCCGAATGCATGGTCCCCAGACGGACAGCATATTGCCTTCATAAGCGGAGATGCGGAAAGAAGTGATGATGAACTTTTTTCCGATATTTTCATCATGGAACTAGAAACGAAAGCTTTAGAGAAGATAACGGATGGCGAAGGTTTCTTTAGAGATCCGAAATGGTCACCAAATGGTGAATATCTATCATTCATTGGCCATAATAAAGAATTTGCCGGTGCCACTTTTTCAAATATCTGGTTATATTCCATTTTCGATCAAACGACTCAGTGTTTGACCGATGGGTGGGACGTCCAAATTGGAGATTCCGCAATTGGTGATTTCCAAATCGGAGCCGTCGACCCAGGTATCTTATGGACAAACGATAGCCAAGGCTTTTATTTTTTAATAAGCGATTACGGAAATACCGGAGTTTATTATGGTTCCATTGAAGGAGCCATGTATCCATCGATCCTTGACCCGCAGCATATATACGGACTGACTATAGATCCCGAAAGCCATCGTGCAGTCGTGGCCATAAGTACACCTGTTCATCCCGGCGATCTCTTTGCTTATAACCTTACCAATGGCGATAAGAAACAAATCAGTTTTGTTAATGAGGATTTTTTGAAGGATAAACATTTGTCCATGGCTGAACCCATTACATTTCCATCTGTTGATGGACTTACCATTCACGGCTGGCTCATGAGACCGACTGATTTTAAAAGTAATCAAAAATATCCGCTCATTTTAGAAATCCACGGCGGTCCGCATATGATGTATGCCAATACCTATGTTCATGAATTCCAGACCTTGGCTAATGAAGGGTATACTGTATTGTTCACTAACCCGCGCGGAAGTGTTGGATATGGCCAAGATTTCGTAAATGCCTGCCGGGGTGATTATGGAGGCATGGATTATAAGGACTTAATGGCTGGAGTTGATCACGTTTTAGCTACGTATGATTTTATCGAGCATGAAGATTTAGGGGTATCCGGAGGAAGTTATGGAGGGTTCATGACAAATTGGATCATCGGACATACTAACCGCTTCAAGGCCGCTGTGACTCAGCGTTGCATCAGTAACTGGCTAAGTTTTTATGGTGTCAGCGACATTGGTTATTATTTTACAGAGTGGGAAGTAGGCGGCGATATCGTTAACTCTGCTGAAAAATTATGGCAGCACTCTCCTTTAAAATATGTTTCCAATGTGAATACCCCTTTACTTTTACTTCACGGTGAAAAGGATTTCCGCTGTCCCATTGAACAGAGCGAGCAATTTTTTGTCGCTTTAAAAAGGCAAAAAAAAGAAGCAGTGCTTGTTTCATTCCCAGATGAAACTCACGAAGTATCCCGAAGCGGATCTCCAAAGATGCGCCTGCAACATGTTGAGGAAATCAAAGGATGGTTCAATAAGTATCTTTAAAATCAAAACTCTGTTAGCAAAAGCTAACAGAGTTTTGTTCTTAGTGTTGAATTTGGTCTCTGTCTTCGGAAATTGAACTTAAAGCATTTCCCGCCATTGAATTTGTCTTTTGGTGTACAGCAAGATCACCTAATGCCACGACTCCCACCAGCTTGTCATTCTCAATGATAGGGAGCCTTCTGATTTGCTCGGTAGCCATTAACTCTTCAGCTTCCTCCACTGACATACCTGGCGTGCCTGTTACAAGGTTCGTGGAAATGACATCAGTAATTCTAGTTGAATTCGGCTTTTTCTCGGCCACACAGCGAATGACGATATCCCTGTCTGTGATGACACCAATTAAATGGTTATTCTCCAAAACAGGAATGACACCAACATCATCATTCTTCATTTTGACTGCTGCTTCATATATATTATCTTCCGCAGTGCAACAATTCACGTCTGTTGTCATGATATCTCTTAATGTAGTCACCGATATCCCTCCATTTTCATAAGTTGCTTGTTTATTTTTGACTTTTGAATAGAAATTATTCATCAAACTTGTTCATGTATCATTCCACATATTTCCCATGATCCGGCTTAGCTAATGAATCGAATTCCTTTGCAAGCTTTGATAACCCCATTTCCAGCTCATGCCCTTCAACAGGATACCCGTGCCCCGTTATGGCAACAGCCGGCTTCATACTTTCCAATAACTTTACAGATTCTTTTGCAGCCTTCCAATCGGTTGTCAAATACCGCGGTGGGCCCGCTATTTCTTTCTCCTGAGTGATGACCTTGTATAGTGAATCTTGCCTGACATTCACAAAAGCATCTCCAGCAATCAAACTTCGGTCACTATCACGAAAAAGTGAAATATGTCCTTTTGAATGGCCAGGGGTGTGAACCCATTTCCAATCACGAAGTCCGGGAACACTATGATCATCAGGCAATGGCTGAACTTTTTCATCAAGGTTGATTCCCTCATTCGGAAATATCCATGAAATTTTTGCGACCATCCCTCCTTCAACAGTAGGATCCGGTTGGGGGTAATCTTCCTGTCCCGTTAAATAAGGCATTTCTTTTATATGGGCATAAACTGGAGCTTCCCAATGCTCCATTAACTCAATCAGTGCGCCAACATGATCGAAATGTCCATGTGTCAAAATAATGGCAGCAGGTGGATTTTGTGGTCCATATATTTCTTCGGCAGTTTTCTTTATTACCTCTGCTGAGCGCGGCATCCCTGCATCTATCAATACCCATTTATCATCTTTGGGTGACCCTACAAATATTACATTAACGATTTGGACGGACAGACAATATATATTCTCATTTATTATCTGTACATCACCACTGGAGACTGAAGTCATTGGCATGAATTTTTCATTCAAATGATTATCATCCATTTGTAATCCTCCTAATTTTGAACATACTTTTTTAAAAGGATACCCCGTACAAGAAAATAAAAAACAACCTATTATTTATATAGGCTGTTTCAGACAGAAGACAAATTCAAAGTAAAAAACGAGTTTGCCTTCTGTTTTTTATTTTTAAAAATGAAGATGATTTCGGAAATCCGCCTCCTTTCCGCCGAGTGTCCGCCGGGGGTCTCGGCTAGCCATTAAACCGAGTCTTCTTTAGAAATCCGGTTCGGGGTGCGACACTTCCGGAAGCCCTTTTGTCAACAAACTGAAACAACCAATAATCCATATAGGCTGTTTCTCAGAATACATCCCTCCGGGTAAATACTGTAAAAGATACAATTAAAGCAAGTGCCCACCAAACGAGCAAGGTAATGACAGATGATAATAAAGTCATCCCCTCTATCGGTGGAGCCGTGCCGCTAATATAAGCGGTCAACTTCAAATTCACCATAAAGAAATACTTCGCTGATTCCCATGATGAAACCATATTGTTCAATATAGCCCCGGAAATTAATGCAGCCAGCATGATGCCCATGCCTGCAGGAGTGCTCCTTACTAAAACCGAAAGCATGAAAGAAAGAGTCCCTACAACAACCGCCACCAGCCAGACAAGTCCCAAATCCATCAATAGGAATTTCCATTGTTCAACTAACCTTACTTGACTGACATCCACATCAGCACCATTCAATTCGAATCCGGTTATTACGGGGGCCCCCCAGCCTTGGTACCCGAAAACGATTCCTGATAAAAGGTAAGACAATAAGGCTGTCATCGCCACGATAATCGAAACCGATAATAATAATGTTACATATTTGCTCAATAAGATTTTCCAGCGCTCCACTGGCCTTGTCAACAGAAGTTTGATCGTGCCTTGTCCATTTTCGGAAGAAACCAAATCACTGGCCACAATCATGATCAACAGCGGAATGAACAAATCAATTGCATTTTCCAAAAACATGCGTGTAAAAGTAGCTGCACCTGGTTCTGAGGGATTAATATCATGATCGAGATAATATTGCTGCTGCTTCAGACTTACTTGCAGCTGTTCACGCCACTCATCCAGCATCCTATTCGAGCCCAATCGATTTTGCGTATCAATGATTTGCTGCTGAAGAGCCGCACGCCAATCATCAGTTCCCAACTTCTCCCGTTGCTCTTCCACTTGTTTGTATTGGGCATATGTAAACATCAAAACTAAAATTCCAACGATAATACCGATTATGATCAGCCGTTTTTTTGCCAGCATCTTCATCATTTCATTTTGGACCAAGTTATTCAATGCCTGCACCTCCGACACCGGTAACTTGCAAAAACAACTCTTCCAATCCCGGGAGCTTTCGATTCATTTCATGCACCCTCACCCCTGCTTGGTTAAGTGCTGCATTCCATTCAGGCGTTTTGGATTCATCATAAGCTGTAATGATATATTTTTGATCTAAGGTAATATCGGTGAAGCGGCTAAGAACTTCCGCTCCCATTTGAATAGGCTCCACCCGCCAAATTATCCGCTCCTGCTGGGATAATAAGCTTTCCACTGTGTCCGTTTTAATAATTTCCCCGCCTTTAATAATTGCGACCCGGTCACAAAGTTGCTGTATTTCACCTAATAAGTGTGAGGAAACCAGAACACTCATACCTTCTTCTTCAGCCAGCTTCCTGATGAATTGTCGCATTTCACGGATTCCGGCAGGATCTAGACCGTTAGTCGGTTCATCCAATATTAATAGTTTAGGACTGTTCAGCATTGCCTGCGCGATTCCTAAACGCTGCCTCATACCTAACGAATAGGTCTTCACTTTATCGTGAATTCTCGCTTGCAGACCGACGAGTTCAACAACCTCGATCATTCTGGTTTCATCGACTTCAGGTAACATTCTTGCAAAGTGGAGTAAATTATCCCACCCACTCAAAAATGGATATAATTCTGGATTTTCAACGATGCAGCCCATTTGCTTCATGGCCTTCGTAAATTCCCGATGAACATCATAACCGCATATATGGATGGAACCCGAGGATGGCTTAATCAATCCGACCAACATGCGGATTGTCGTCGTCTTACCTGCCCCGTTTGGTCCTAAAAAGCCAAAAACCTCACCTTCATTCAACTCAAAATCTATTCCTTTAATAATTTCCCGTTTGCCAATCTTTTTTCTCAAGTCCCTAACAGACAATGTCACCTGTTTCATCGTTCCACATCCTCCCATTTTATTAAAGGAGCAACTCTATCAGCAATTAAACGATACCCTTTCTTATTAGGGTGAAAATTGTCCGAATACAAATACTCATTTACCGACAATTGAAATAAATCGAATGTTGGAACAAAAATTGCATTTTCATAATGAGCCACGACTTCCGCCGTTTCATTATTCCATTCCCGTACGATGCGGTTCGTATCAAAGTCTTTATCCAAATCTATAAATGGATTATACAGACCAAGTAACAAAATAGTAGCTGAATCATTGACCTTATTTATATCTTTAAAAATTTCATGTAAATTTCCCAAGAAATTCTTTTGTGATACGGATGTAGCTTCACGATCATATTCAAGCAGGGTCTGCCCTTTTTGAAATAAATCGTTCCCCCCGATTGTAACTAAAATAACATCAGCTGCCTGGATTTGACGCTTAACTTCCGGTTGTTTCACTTGCTGCACCAATTCTTTAGACACTTGTCCATTAATTCCGAGGTTATGAATGATTGGTTTTCTTTTATATTGAGTCTTCAACTCTTCAACAACAAGTCCAACATAGCCTTTGCCTGTTTCATCACCTGTGCCACGTGTTAATGAATCGCCTATCGCCAATACCGTAAAATCAGCAGGAAGGTCACTTTTATCGGGGGTATCTTCAATTACTTCCATATCGGACGTTCCTTTTCCATAATGGACCATCATCGCCCAACCTAGGCAAAATACAAAAAAAAGGCTGATTAGAGCTGATACGATGGTAGTAGCCAACACTTTTGGTTTACTCAAAAACACTCACCCTTCCATTCATTCTCTATCTTCCATTAAATCATATTATTTCCAAAAATAAAAAAACGTTTACTTATGGATAAAATTTCCACAACTTATCAAAAAAAAAGACAGAATGGGACACATATATTCCCTTTCTGCCTTTTTGAATGGCTGTTTATTCGATTCCTGACCCTTCACGTAATTCCCTTTGATATTGTCTAATCCTTTTGACCTGAAACATGATGCCAAGCACTAAATAAGGCACTCGGGGGCCACTAATGATGAGAAATGAACAGTCGTTGATGTAGCCCTGGACCTGAGTTTTGCATGCCCACTTCAATTGAAATCGTTTTTGATCTTCCTTATTAGAACTGTTCACTCATCATTTTTCCGTTATACCTATGGGTTTCCCCATTACTTTTACATTCTTTTCTACCTTCATGAGCCAAATTGTAAGCAGCATCCCGATCAGTGTGAGTAAACCATAAAATAAATAGACTGAATATATCCCTGATTTATCCAATATTATCCCGCCGCTGAAGGTACTGAACCAGTTCCCCAATCCGTTGCCAATGGCGGAATAAAGCGTTATTGCTGTTACTGTTATACGTGCTGGGACAACTTCCCTGATATATTGTAAAGCTGCTGGAATGAATAAGCCAAGTGAAAATCCTTGAATGATCGAAGTCACATATACGGTAGCCAAACTTGGTTCCGTGAAGTATAAACCCCAGCGGAGCAATGAAGCCGTGCCAGCCAGTAAGGTAATTGGCAGCAAGCCTATCTTATGAATCCAGGCACCTGCCATTCTCATAAAGGGGATTTCCGATAATACAGCTAATAGGAACGCAATGCCAATTCCTGTATATGTACCGCCTCTTGCCTCGATAAACAAACCATAGTATACATTATTTGCAAGATTAGGACCAAAAAGCAAGAACGTTATAGCAAGAAAGATAAGAAATCGCTTCATGGTAATCAATTCTTTCATTCCACCAAAAAGTTTCACTTTCCCCCCTGGTGGTTCTTCGGGCAAACGAAGAGCCAGACAAGCCGCTATCAGCAGGCCAAAGAAAAAGGCATAAAATATAACGGAAGGACCCACGAAGGATTCAGATAACTTCCCCATTACAAAAACAGCCACACCGTAACCAAGTGAACCGAATAAACGGATTTTTCCATAATTTGATTTGATTTTTGTTGTATATTGAAGGGTGATGCTATCAGAAACTGGTATTATCGCACTTTGAAAGATGGCCAAAGCGATTGCGACGGATACGAAAAGGAAATAGTGTTCGAACAGCAAGTAGCCTAAACCGAATAGACCAGCAAGAAACGATGTCATTGCTAGTATTTTTGCTGGTCTCCCGCTCCAATCACAAACAATCCCCCAAAAAGGTTGAAAAACGATCATCACTATCGGTCCAACAGACATGATCGTCCCTATCTCAATACCGGATAAACCTGCCTCATTGGCCAAATAAACGCTTAATAGCGGTGTTAAACTTCCCACTGCAAAAAAAGAAAAAAGGTAAAATACCTTCAAGCTAATAATATTGACATGCTTTTGTTTTTCCAAATCCCGTTCCCCCACGCAGACATCTTCTAAAAAGTTGATGGTTTTTTTCATTGCTTCCTATTAGACATTTTAAATAGGGAGCACGATATTAAAGACTGTTCCTTTATTGAGTTCGCTCTCGACAAAGACATTTCCAGAATGGCTTTCTATGATTTTAAAGCTGATCATGAGACCTAACCCATTACCAGATTTTTTCGTTGTGAAAAATGGTTCTCCCAATCTCTTAAGCTGCTCTGGCGGCATCCCAATTCCTGTGTCGGTTATGGATATATGCACATTATCCTCTTTAAGTTCAGTAATGACTTTTATGAACCCACCGTCAGGCATAGCTTCCATACCATTTTTAATGAAGTTCAATATGACCTGTTTTAACCGATTCTCATCACAACGAACGAGGATTTCTTCGTCATTACATTCCGAAATCAGCGTGATGTTCTTCTTCCTGGCTTCAAACTCCGTCAAAGATACAACGTTTTGAATGATCGACACAAGATTCTTCGTTTCCAATATCAATGCCTGTGGTTTGGCCAATTGTAAGAACTCTTCAACTATCTCATTCACACGATTGATTTCATCCATGATTATTTCTAGATATTCTTGTTTATTTTCGTCCGTTTCATCCAATTGCAAAAATTCCGTATACCCTTTCATGGAGGTCAGCGGATTCCTTATTTCATGTGCCACCCCAGCAGCAAGCTGACCGACAGCGGCTAATTTATCCTGCCGATGGAGCATCTCTTCAGATTGTTTACGCTCTGTTATGTCATATCTCAGTGCCAAAAACTGAAATGGCTTTCCTTCTTCGCTGAAAAATGGAACAATTGTTGTATCCACCCAATAAAAACTGCCATCTTTCGCCTTGTTTCTAATTTCACCTTTCCAAACTTTCCGTTCATGGACGGTCTTCCACATTTGTTCAAAGAATTCCTTTGAATGGTATCCGGAATTAACCATTCTATGGGTCTGGCCTATCAATTCACCTTTGCCATAACCTGAAACCTCCGAGAACTTTTCATTCACTTCAATAATGACTCCTTTATCATCGGTTATCGCCACAATCAAAGATTGGTTGATTGCATAATGCATATCTTCAAGTTCCTTGATTGACCCCTTTAAAGCATTTTCTGCTTTTTTACGAGCGGAAATGTCCGAACGGATGGAAATATATTGATATGGTTTCCCCTTTTTCATAAACGGAACGATTGTTGTATCCACCCAATACACATTACCATCTTTAGTCCGATTGCATATTTCACCATGCCATGTTTTCCCTTGGCTGATCGTTTGCCATAAGTCAGTGAAAAATTCTTTTGCGTGATAACCAGAATTGATTATAGAATGATTTTTTCCAATTAGTTCATGTTTTTCATATTGTGATATTTCCAGGAATTTTTCGTTAACATATGTAATGATTCCTTTTGCATCCGTTATGGCGACGATTGCCGATTGATCTAAAGCATAACGGATATCACTCACAGTATTATCACTTTTTGCTAGCCGACGGCCCACGATCGTACTTGAAGCTATCAAGCTGGCAAGGATGAATATTGAAACGAAGCATGTAAGATAAAGCATAAGTGGAGTGAGTGGAACAAATTCACCCGTTTCATTTTTCACATTCATCGGTAACACTCTCACAAAAAGATAATAGCCTTCAATGATTGCGCCACTCATCATGAGCGTACTGACTGGCTTTAGCGAAGATTGACTTAATTTATTAAAATAAAATAATATTGCAAGCGCTGCTACAAATAATATAAAGATACTGAAAAGCGTACTGAGTACCGACAATGGGCTAAAGTGCAAAGTATGATTTAATGAAGATGTTCCCATAATATAATTTGATAAAATGGCCATCGTAAACATGAAGCCGCAAAAAACGATTTGCAGAACTTGTGTTTTATACGATATGGCCAGTAACCCAACCCCTGCGAGAGCGATCGCTAATGCTAACGAAAAGATTATTGTAGAAAAGTTGTATGCCGCCATTCCTGAATTATCGAGTGTGTATATGACCACAAAATTGAGCGTCCAGATTGCCACTCCCATTGAGCAGCTGCTCCCTATATATACCAGGCGTTTATATCTCTCTATCGTCAGTAATGTTGTCAATAAATCCAAAGCCGTATAACACGCCATTATTATCAATAGTACTGCAATCATAAAGAGGACAGGATTTGATGCCACAATTGATTGTTCCATTTTTTTACTTGATCACCTCTAACGTTCTATTCTCCTATATTGTAATGTAAATTCATAGGACCTCAAAGGTTTTTTATTTCCTTACTCCTGTATATTTACACTCTGATTCTTTCGGCGCACCCCCTTCCTCAAGAAAATGCAGGTTTTTTCATAAAATCAATTAAATGAGAAATACTATTGTTTTATATGGATTAGAATATGAATACATGGTACTGACAAGCATTCACAACCCTGCTTCATCATTGCAGGGAATGAAAAATAATACCAATAATTATTCAGGAATATAATAATTAGGAATGTTAATTTCTTTATTTAATTATACCTATAGGTTTATAATTAAATAGAACTTATATAGAGAGAAGGAGTGGGGGCATGATTATGTCAGACCTGGCAGGTGCAAGTACAACAGAAATTATGCAAAAGAAGACCCAGCATAAAAGATTAACACTTAGACAAATTTTACAGAGAGGTCTATTAATTACAATCGGTGCAGTTTTAATGGCTGTCGGCCTCGAAATTTTTTTAGTGCCGAATAACGTAATCGACGGGGGCATAACGGGTATTTCGATTATGTTATCTTACATCACTGGATGGAAGCTTGGAATCTTTCTTTTCATTTTGAATCTTCCTTTCTTTTTTATCGGTTATAAACAAATCGGAAAAACCTTCGCATTCTCTACCCTTTATGGAATTTTAGTCCTTTCCATTACCACTGCATTGCTTCATCATGTACCAGCTTTCACTCAGGATATCCTTCTAGCGTCCGCTTTCGGCGGTATGATTCTTGGAATTGGTGTTGGAATGGTCATTCGATATGGCGGCTCGTTGGATGGCACAGAAATACTTGCTATTCTCGCTAGCAAGAAGCTCCCTTTTTCCGTTGGGGAGATCGTCATGTTCTTTAATTTATTCATCCTTGGCAGTGCGGGCTTCGTATTCTCGTGGGATCGTGCCATGTATTCGATCATAGCCTACTTCGTGGCATATAAAACGATGGATATCGTCATCGCAGGTTTGGACGAATCTAAATTTGTTTGGATTATCAGTGATGAATTTAATGATATCGGCGAAGCGATAATGAATCGTCTTGGACGGGGCGTAACCTTTTTAGCTGGAGAAGGTGCTTATTCTGGTGATGATAAAAAAGTCATCTTTTGTGTAATAAACAGGCTTGAGGAAGCAAAACTTAAAGAGATAGTCAAAAGCTTCGATCCATCTGCATTTCTTGCCGTAGGGGATATCGCGGAAGTTCGAGGCGGTCGATTCAAGAAAAAAGATATCCACTAACCTCACCTGCTTTTTGCTTCATCCAATTGGCAAAAAGATAAAAAAAGCTGAAGGGAGAATCCCCTTCAGCTTTTTTTATCTAGCCTTAATAGTTCCTTGGATTGTTGATTGCTTGAAGCATTCTGGTGCCGGGTTTCATCTCGCTGCTACATAACGGACAAACATGTTCATCATTACTTGTAAAGTTATCGCGAATCCAACCTTTGCAATCTTCTGATGTACATTCCCACACCTTTGTTTCTTCAGGAATGATTTCTTCCGTATTATTTCTTCTATACATATATCTCACTCCTTAGAATTGAATTGACTCCGTCCTGCATAACAGATCACAAGCCATAAAGATAAAAGAAAGAATAGATGGCGTTTAATCTAAATTGTGAGTAAATAACCATTCGCAAATCTAAGTATGATTATTGTTTTCTTTCAAACAAACTTTTGAATGGTAAGAACTTGAGATTACGACATGAATTTTTCATATCTCAGTACCCATTATATCATATATATGCTTTATTTATTTGAAGAAAAATTCTAAAAAAGAAATGATTCCCCAAAATGAAACACAGTCCCTGGCTTACCCTTCAAGATAATCGGGACTGCGCTGTTCAAGAATCCATTCCATATGGTTCTTCCTGCTCGTTCAATGAACATTTCAAAGCGTATCGAGCATGAGAGTAATTTTTAATGCCAAAACCTAAAACAATGAAAGCCCTGCCTCTCTCCCATCCATACGGTTCCTAGACCGTGCCTGCGAGAATCAGATAAAAGCTTGTAAGTACATGTTTATTAATTAAAACCGTCCGTAATTCCAATTGGGTAGATTAAATTCCAAAAGACAAATGGTACATAGAAGTAAGTTAATGAAGAACAGAAATGGATCGAGGAAAATACTTACATGTAGTTCTTTTTTCTAGATGTGTTTAACTTGTTTCTACTTCATCATGAAAATGATGAAAAATTATTTTATTAATAAAAATGTTACTTTAAATTACCCTCCAGTGCTTTATTTTCTCAACACTGAAATTTAATAATACCATAAATATTTTTATATGTAAAGCGTTATTCAAAATGAAATCACTCGTCATACTTCTTTCTTAAAATAAAAAATAAAGAGGCTATGATTCACCTCTTTTATTTAAACGCATTATACTCATTTTCAATTTTTGGAAGTTCCCTGACTTCCTCAATTAATTGACTTCCGCACATTGGGCAATCATAGTTTTCCGAGGCAAAATCTTTTCTCATCCAACCATTGCAATCTGCTGATCCACATGCATATACTATCGTATCTTCCATAACGATTTCTGGTTCCTCTGAATTCTTTTTACCAAAATACATGAGCAACCTCCTCTTTTTTATATAAAGACTCTGATTAAAGGCGAAAATTCCTCCTTTTTATCATTCCTAGTATACGCAATAAACTAAATTCTTATTTATTCAATGAAAAAATTATCCAAAAAACCTTATCACCTTTCGTTTACCAACCCTGCTTTAACCAAGATCGCTTTAATCATGAAGTAGGAAATATGCTCAGGCAAGGCTTCTTTTAGCGGTTTCAATTTTTCAGAATCCAATTGTTTCGCAGTTTCCAAAACAAGATCAAACTCTTTATCCGAGAAAATCTCATCCCATTTGATATCCAAGTGTTCTTCTGCACACTTTAATAAATGATTTTCAATTGAAATGGAAGACAGCCCTCTCAATGTTCCTATTTCCTTGATTGATTTGCCTTCCCGATATAAGCTGTAGCTTTCTAAATGAGATGGTTTAGTAGCTCGCTTTACCGTTTCCTTTGTAACCATAGTATTCATTTCTAATTCAGGATGTGCCTGTACATACTGGGAAATAGCTTGTAAGAACACAGATCCGAAGCGTTCAAATTTCTGCATCCCTACGCCTTTAACTTCCAGGAATTCCTCTTCTGTCCCCGGCAATTTGACAGCCATATCTTTCAAAGATGCATCGGAAAAAATAATGAATGGAGGTACATTTTCCTTACTTGCCAATTCTTTTCTTAACTGTCTTAAATCTTCGAACAACCCATGATCTGCACTGATGCTGCTTACTTTTTTCATTTCCTTACGCAGGACCTTTTTCTGTCCCAGTAACACTTCCCTGCCAGCATTGGTGACCTTGAGGACCGGAAACTGGCCGCCCGTCATTTCGATGTACTGTTTTGCGGTCAGGAAATCAATGAAATCACCTACATCCTTCGCAGATTGATCATTGATGATACCATAGGTTGAAAGCTTCTGGAATCCAAACTCTTCAATTTTCTTATTGCGTGATCCCGTAAGCACTTGGGAAATCATCGTTTTACCGAATCTCTCACCCATTCGCAACATGCATGAAAGGACCATCTGTGCCTGTGTAGTTACTTCAACAGAGTCACGTTTATCTGTACAATTTTCGCAATGACCGCAATCTTCCGGGTTTTCTTCTCCAAAGTATTGAAGGATGAAGGCTTGCAAGCACCCTTCGGTAAAACAATAATCCTTCATTCTGTTCAATTTCTTCAATTCCTGGGATTGCCACTCCTGCGAGGGATTAGATTGGTCAATCAAGAAACGCTGTATCTGCATATCCTGAGGGGAATATAAGAGGATACATTCACTTTCCAATCCATCCCTCCCTGCACGGCCCGCTTCTTGATAATAACTCTCCATGTTCTTTGGAGTTTGGTAATGGATGACGTATCTGACATTCGACTTATCGATTCCCATCCCAAAGGCGGATGTTGCTACCATCAAGGGAACGTCATCCCGAATGAATTGGTCTTGCTGTTCCGACCGGTCTTGTTCATTCATGCCAGCATGGTATCGACCTGTTTTGAACCCGGCTTTAATAAGTTTGGCATACAAGGTATCGACTTCTTTCCTAGTGGCTGCATATATGATACCCGATTCACTTTTGTTTTTCTCTAAATAGCGCATTAAAAACCGTCCGCGATTTTCTTCTTTCACAACGGAAAAGAACAGGTTATCCCTAGAAAATCCCGTTGATACTGTATGCTGAACTGATATTCCTAGTGACTGACATATATCATCGGTCACATGCGGTGTGGCTGTTGCCGTTAATGCCAGTACAGTCGGAGCTGATGGCATGTTTTTCAATAAGGTTTTGATTTTTAAATAACTTGGTCTGAAGTCATGTCCCCATTGAGATATACAGTGGGCCTCATCAATCGCAACCAATGAAATTTCCACATTAAATAGATCCTGTTGAAATGCAGGATTTTCCAACCGTTCAGGTGCAACATAAACCAGCTTATATCTACCCTGCTTAATATCGTTCATTCTATTGGATGATTCTATCCCAGAAATGGAGCTATTAAGAAATGTGGCATCAATCCCATTTTGTTCGAGGGCATCTACTTGGTCCTTCATCAAGGAAATAAGTGGGGATATCACGAGTGTTACACCTGGTAATAGAAGGGCTGGAATTTGGTAACATATTGATTTACCTCCGCCAGTAGGCATGATGCCCGCCGTGTTTATTCCTTCTAAAACTTGTTCGATAATCTGTTCCTGACCTTTTCGGAATGATTCATAACCAAAGTATTCCTGTAAATATTCACGAGCTTTTTCCATCAATTTAATACTCCTCCTATTTTCCTTGTTAGGATTCATAAGGATCTATTTCTTTCATTGTACCTGCTTTTCCCGTGAACCAAAAGGACAAAAAAAGCAGACACATTATGTCTGTGTCTACTTTTTTCAATATATAAACATGTTTTGTATGGTTTAATTAATTCAGGATTTGAACTTTGACGTTTTTAACGCCCCAATTCACGGCATCTTTTTCGTTAGGTACAAAGATGTCCACTCTATTCCCTTTGATGGCACTGCCTGTATCAGCTGCGGTCGCGTAGCCATAACCCTCTACATAAACTTTAGATCCAAGCGGAATGACTGATGGGTCCACTGATATCACCTTTGCATCGGGATTAGCTTTCAGGTTAACTCCTGTGGCTGTAGTACCGCTGCAGCCTTGACAATCAGCCGTATAGGCAGTTGCCCTAACAGTGATTTCCTTTTTGATTCCTGCTTGATCGTTGGATTCATTGTTTGTGTCTGCTTTTTCAGATGATTCTACTGGTTTCGATTGTTCAACCGGCTTTGATTGTTCTGCTGGTTTCGATTGTTCAACCGGCTTTGATTGTTCTGCTGGTTTCGATTGTTCAACTGGCTTTGATTGTTCTGCTGGCTTTGTTTGTTCTGCTGGTGCAGCTTGCTTTGATTCCTGCGCTGGCCCTACACTTGCAGCTTCTACTTTATTAGCTGCAGGTTTAATGACCAGTTTCTGATCAGGATGGATTGTATCTGAATTTAAACCGTTCCAAGATTTAATATCATTTACCGCTACATCATATTTGTCTGCAATTTCCGATAATGTGTCCCCTGACTTTACTTTATAATGCTCCTCTTGAGAAATATGTATGGTTTCTCCGGCATAAATCACGTCTGAAGACAAATTGTTCCAAGACTTAACATCTTCTATTGATACTTTATATGTTTGAGATATCCCCCATAATGTGTCTCCATCTTTCACTTTGACATCTTCTGCTTGAACCGGGATTGTAAATGCACCGGATATTGCAGCCGCTGCCGCTAACGATAAGATTGATTTTTTCATATGTTGTTACCTCCTTGTGAGCTGCTTTATAAGCTACGAGTTAAATCTTAACATAGTTTTTTTCTATACAAAGAACAAACAGATAAAGAATAGATGACAAACATCACAGTAAGATAACGGGACTATAACAAGATTTTATAATATTCTGAAAAAACATCATTTTCCAGTTAATTTCCTTTCCAGGCCAGAGAAGTCATATTATGCATTACCCAGGCATAAAAATTAAAAGCTATATCTTTACAAAGGAGGTATTTTTTTTGACTCGCGAAAAGACTTTTACATTAGTTAAGTCATATAAACCTTTCCATAGTAAATTCGATCCTTGTCCGCCTATTGGGAGAAAGTATTACAGGACACCTCCTAATTTGTATATTAATTTTCAACCGCCTAATATGGAGCAGTTCACACCGGAAGAAGCTTTGAAATACGGTACACTTTGGAAGTTCTTTTATGATTTTTATGATAATCCATATCGGGAAAGGGAGACGTAAATGAATAAGAAACTGGATGATGAATATTATCAGTTGCTTGAACAAATACAGGCTGCCGATTTCGTACTGGTAGAGTTGACTCTTTATTTGGATACACATCCTAACGACCAGCAGGCTTTACAGCAATTTAATCAATTTCATGAATATTCCAAACAGTTGAAATCAGTTTTTGAGCCTAAATATGGACCATTATTGGGATTTGGAAACAGTCCAGGCGGTGAAAATAAATGGGAATGGGGCCAAGGCCCTTGGCCATGGCAGGTATAAGGAGAGATGAGCTATGTGGGTTTACGAAAAGAAGTTGCAATATCCAGTTAAAGTCAGGGACTGTAATCCTCGATTGGCTAAATTTTTAATAGAACAATACGGGGGTGCTGATGGTGAGTTGGCTGCAGCACTCCGATACTTAAATCAACGATATACAATTCCGGATAAAGTGATTGGCTTGCTTACGGATATCGGAACGGAAGAATTCGCTCATCTGGAAATGATTGCCACAATGATTTATAAACTTACAAAAGATGCCACACCACAGCAGATGGCAGCAGCCGGCCTAGGTGAACATTATGTCAATCATGATAGTGCTCTTTTTTATCAAAACGCGGCAGGAAGTCCGTGGACTGCCACATATATTCAAGCTAAAGGCGATCCGATTGCTGATTTATATGAAGATATTGCCGCTGAAGAAAAGGCCAGAGCAACCTACCAGTGGTTGATTGACATCTCGGATGATCCTGATATCAATGATTCACTCAGGTTTTTACGTGAAAGGGAAATTATCCATTCGATGAGGTTCAGGGAAGCTGTGGAGATTTTAAAAGAAGAAAAAGGTAAAAAGAAGTTCTTTTAATGAAATTCACATAAAAAAAGGCAGCGGAGAAAATCCGCTGCTTTTTCATTTTCGGTCTGAAGAATATGTCCATCCATCTTCCTGGTAAATCTTTTCTTCTTTCATCAGTTTGCCAAGGGCACGCTTGAACGCTCCCTTGCTCAAACCGAAGTGAAACTTAATATCATCAGGTGGCGTTTTATCACCATAAGGCATTGCACCGCCGCGATTCATTAAGTAAGTGAAGATGACATCAGCATCTTCCCCCATTAAATCTTGTTTAAAGGGGATTAATGAAACGTTAAGCGTTCCATCTTCTTTACTATCAATGACGCGCCCTTCAACTAATTCACCAAGACGGGGCTCCTCCTTGCGTTCACTTTCGTGAATGAAACAGCGGTACCCTTCTTGTGAAATAAAGAAAGATCCAACCATTAGCAAACGATAGACATTTCCCTTAATACTGGTATTACGGACTCCTTTTAAAGGAGCTTTCACTGCAATCTCCTGAATAACATCTTCCGTTGCAAGTTTACCAAACAGGCGATCATGACGATCTGTCTTCAGGGATACATATAAACGATCACCAACCTCAGGCCATAAGCGATCTATATTCGGAAGGTCATCCAGGGATACAAGAATGTCTTTGGAAAGACCGATGTCCACAAAAACCCCCAGTTTCCTTTTCACATTGACAACTTCCGCCCAGCCATACCGATCAATCTGAATTTCAGGTATCTTCATTGTCGCTGTTAGCCTTGCTTGTTTGTCATGGTAGATGAACACAGTTACTTCATCGCCAATCTCAAGTTCCGTTCCTTCATTCATTTCATTATGATGAAGTAAGACATCTTCTGAACCATCCGTTAAAAACCATCCAAAATCAGCCTTACGTTCCACTTCTAACTCTACAGCCATGCCGGCCTGAATGTTTTGCATGAATAAAAATCCTCCTGTAACTTACCTTTACCTACAATTGTACCCAATTATTTATTTTTCCAACATATTTGAATTTATCATTTTTTTGGTGTTCTGTATACCTATTACGGTTTTTTATTTTTTAATCCTTCTTTTCTTTATGGAATACTTGCGGGATCAGAATCCGCCCTTGTTTACCGTTACTTAACAAGGTATGCATGATCACTTTGGATAATTGGCTCGGTTTATAAGGTTTAACTAAATAATCCTTCGCTCCCAAGGAAATTCCCTTCTCCCTTTCGTCAAGTGCGGTCGATACAAAAACGGGAATCTCATTCAAGTCAGCAGATCCTTTTAATTCCCTCAGGATCGTCCAGCCGTCCATCTCTCCCTCTTCAAGAAGGATATCCAGTACAATGGCATCCGGAGGTGAGGTTTTCAGTTTTTGAAATGCCTTTCTACCACTGTTGAAATAGCTAACGTGGAAGCCGCTGTCCATCAATTCATATTTTAGCAGTTCCGCTAAGTTTATATCATCTTCAATGACCATGATTTCATGGTTAAGTTTTCTTGGCTGTCCATCATTGTTCTGCCCCAATTCTTTCAGAGTTACTCTAGGTAAGGATATGGTAAATGTACTTCCATGTCCATAATTGGAAACCACCGAAACATTTCCACCGTGTGACTTTATGATTTCATCAACAATGGCTAATCCAAGGCCTGTTCCTCCAATCCGCCTGCGATCTGAATTATCGACCCTATAAAATTTCTGGAATAAATGCGGCAGTGATTCTTTTGGGATGCCTAAACCCTCATCCTGGATATCTATGAAAAGCATATCGTTCCTGCTATATACTCGGACAGAGATCCCGCCCCCATCAGGAGAATATTTGATTGCATTGCTTAAAAGGTTTGAAAACACTTGTTCGATTTTTAAACGATCCCCCAGGATCATTAAATCCTTGGTTTCGATATTGAGCCGAATATCGTGCTGTGCTGTATTTATTTCCAAATGTTCAATTACCTTTTGAATTAATGGAATGATTTCCACATATTTTTTTTCATATATTTGTTTACCGGACTCCATTTTTTGAACATCCAGGAAATCATTGATAAGTGCGGTAAGCCTTTTTGCTTCATTATAAATTGTCTGTAAATATTTTGTCTGTCTTTCGGGTTTCAATGGTTTGTTCAGCATCAATTCAGTAAAACCAAGGACGCTTGCAAGCGGTGTCCTTAATTCATGACTAACTGTACTGACAAATTCGGACTTCATTTGATCCACTTCATATTCTTTTGTAATATCACGATAAACCAAAATTGTGCCATAGCATTCATCGCGATAATGCAGTGTTTCAAGATATACCTTTATGACCTGATTCGTCTCTTCCTTTTTAAATGTGAAACTTCGTTCTTCATAATTCACTCCCTCCGGATTATTAATCGCTTCATCCATTGCATGTAAAAATCTCTCCCCCTCCATTTGAGCAGCCATTTCAGCACTCCACGTTTCCCATGACATGTCAATTATTTGCTCAGGAAAAGAACCTATTTTAAAAATATCGCAAAATGGCTGATTGACCTGAATCACCTTTCTTTCCTGATCAATCAATTGGATGCCTTCCTGAATCGTGTTCAGGATATCCTGATTCAGCTTCCTATTCTCTTCTGTCTGTTCGTAAAGCTTGATCTTGTCAAGCGACGTTGAGATTTGCTTAGCCAAGGTTTCGCATTCTTCCACTTCCTGATCGGTAAATGGGGTCCCGTACCTGCTGAAAACCATGATAGCATCCACTTCTTTAAACGTGGATAAAACGGGAAGATATAAATCATAACTGTAATTCTTATTTTCGTGATACCCTTTCTCAGCCACATCTTGTTCTCTCTTTATAGTGAAGGGTTTCTTCTCTTCAAGGAGACGATGATTCAAACCGCTGTGGATATTATTCCGGAATTGCCGTATTCCATTTTCCGATATTCCGAATGATGAGGAGACATCTTCATGTACTAAAGCAATCATCCCACGATCAGCAGAAATCAACCTGCTCATATTAAAGACAATGCTTTTTAGCACTTCCTTTTTATCTAAAGTCGATGATATACCATTGATCAGTTCATTTCTCCTCGTGAGCTTCTGCTCATTATCAGTGATGATTCCAAGTGTTACTTGAAGTTCATTTTGCTGGGCTTGAAGTTCATCCTGCTGTGCAAGCAGTTCTTCATTATGCGCCATCAATTCCTGCTCTTTTTCCTGAACGCTTGTAAACATTTTTTTGAATGCAATCGACAATACCCCTAGCTCATCCTTCCGGTTTTCCTTGACGGAAATAACAGCCTCCCGTCCGGCTGCAATTTCATTCGCCGCTATTGAAAAATCCGAAAGAGGTCTTCCTATGTTCCGGATGATCGATCTGACGATGAATAAGAAGATGAATAAGAAAATAAGGACGAACCCGACAAAGGCTCCTTGAATATAGGACTGCTTTTTCGTGAGATCCTTCACATTTTTATCGAGCCTTTCTGTTAAAGTGCCCGAGTATGATTTAATAGTACTGCGAAGACTCGTAATTTGTGCCGTAATTTCAGTACTATCCATTTTTTCAACCTCTAACTTCCCCCCTTTTTTTTCGGAATCAAATAAGGATGGAAGAACCCCGCTAAAATAATATTCAGTAAAAGTCCCAAGCTCATTGGAGATATTCTTATCCTCCTTTGTATTGGCAATCTCCTTAAACGCTTCAATATTTTCCGTGATTGAAGTTTCCTCATTTAATGCTTTATCCTTTAATGCATCATTATTGAAAGCTATATATCCCTTAATATCTAAAAAGACGGTATTATATTGATCGAATATTTCATCCATCAACAATTGTTTATCCACAATGCTTTGCCTCTGATGGATATATTCAGCATTCAAAGACTGCAAAAAATAAAATAAAACGCCTGTTCCGACAATAAATAAAATGATGCAACCCGTCATTAAAGAAACTACTTGCCTAGAAAGGCTCTTAGTAAAGTAAGGATTCAGTTTCATGCAAAATGACCTCGATTTTTTCTATTAATTTTAACGGACTAAATGGTTTGGACATGAAATAATCCGCACCCGCTTCCAATATCCTTTCTTGTTCAAATTGTTGGCTTTTTGCAGATAACATCAAGATTTTCCCTTGGTTTTTAATTTCAGACGACTGGATTTTTTCAATGATTTCCAATCCGGTATATCCGGGCATCATATAATCAAGAATTATTAGATCATACGTATTGCTTTCGAGAAGCTGTACGGCCTCCATTCCATCCGCTGCTTCGTCAACCTCATAATCTTCATCTTCTAAAGTGTCAACTACTAGCATTCGTAACACTTCCTCATCTTCCGCTAATAAAATACGCTTCATCATTCATCCTCCTAATTAACCTTCATGCGAGTGGTGACTTGACTCCTGAAGTGTTCATGCACCATTTTGCAGATGGAATTCCATCGCTATACATGACCGTAAAATCCCCTTGCCCAGTTAAATTAACTTCGTCAATAGACGCTCTATTCTAGCCTGAAGTTCCCTAATGCTAAATGGTTTCGTTACATAATCATCTGCACCAAGTTTCAAAGCATTTGCAATATCATTTGTACTTTTCCTTCCAGTTAGCATTAAAACGGTGAAAAACTCAGCATTATTGCTTTGTTTCACATTTTGCAGCACTTCAATTCCATCCATGATGGGCATCACTCCATCCAGGATTAAAAAATGCCCTACATCTTCTTTTGCTCGATTGGATTTCAAAAATGATGGACCATCTTCATATACAGCGATATTCAAATCAAAATGCGGAATTTGAAGCGAATGCAAGGCTTTAGTTAAGATGGTCCGGATAATGAAATCATCATCGATAACAGACACATTGAGGGATTTCTTGTTATTTCCCGCTATTTGCATGCTTCCAACTCTTCCGCGACCTGAGCGTTTCGCTTCATATAAAGAAGTGTCGGCTTCCTCCAATGCCTTCTTGGGCGTAACATCTTCATTATCAACCGTAAAAACACCCGCAGAAAATGTAACCGAAAATGTGTGACCATTCTGGTTGAATTTCTTTGCAGAAAAGTCCTTGATTAACTTTGTTAACTTGTGTTTAGCTTCATCATTCGATGTATCGGGGAAAATAATGACGAATTCTTCCCCTCCATACCGGCAAATCAAGTCCGAATTCTTTATATTGCTTTTCATGAATCGGGCAAACTCAGCCAGTACAAAGTCGCCCACCGAATGTCCATATTGATCATTCACCCTTTTAAAGTGATCTAGATCAATGATGCTTATCGAAAAATGACGCCCTGACCGCTTATAATCATTAAAATAGCGTGGCAGTGTATCTTCTAGGAATCTTCTATTATATACCTGTGTCAACTCATCAATAAGCACCGATTGATCAAAGATTTTCTTCCGCTGTATATGCCTTTCCATCTTTACAATAAACTCATCGATATCAATCGGCTTACCAATAAAATCATCCGCACCCATCTTGAATGCTTTTATCCGGGAATCTTTATCGTTCTGAATGCTGATCATAATCTTCGGTATGAAATATTTCTCGTTATGTAGATGAATCTCCTGAAGGATTTGAAAACCATCCTTTGCAGGTAACTGAATATCAAGAATTAGGCAATCCGGCTGCATTTCAAAGTATTGATTTGTCGCTTTGACAGGGTCGGCGTTCGTTATGACCATCCATCCCTTATCCTCCAATAGATCTTTCAATAAAATCAACATGGAAATATCATCATCAATGATCTGGATGAGCGGGGCTTGTGAATCCCGGACAGGTTTTGCTTTTATTTCAACTTCATCAAAATGCTCATATTCATATGTATGTTCAATGAGCTCAAAAAGGAAATTCCTAAGTTCCGTCCGATTCCAAACCTGCTCACTATCTTCATCCATCCCTTCCAATAGCTGTTCGGTGATGGCCATAAGTCCACACAATTGCAGGGTACCAGCCGTTCCTTTGATTGAATGCAGAAAACGGAATATTTCTTGGGCAGGAATGGTCTCCCCTTCATCCAGCTCTAACCAATCAGATAGTTTGTTTTTTATATTCCCAAATAAGCTATTTTTGTATTTTTCCATATTTACAAGATTCACTTCTTATCACTTAACCCTTTCCACCTAAACGACCCTACGGTCATCCTACTCCCAACAATTTAAACAATGACTTTTTGACTATAAAAATACGTTTAATTCATTTTTATTAGGTCTAAAGTATATGCTTTCAGGAATATTTTACATCATAAGGGTTAGTCTGATAAATAGAATATTGCCATCTTGCACAATTTATTTAAAATTTGTCATAAAGTTTACTTATTTACCTGACTTATTCTTCTAAATCCGCAATTTCATACTCAGGTATTTCGATGATATAATTTAATGATCAACAGAAAGGAAAAAGAAATCATTCATGACAAAAAAATTGTATTACACATCCACAAAGACTTCCCAATGGGATACCAAAATTCAGGAGAGTTTTGAAAAAGATGGCTTTTATTACATCACTCTTGAAGAAACCGCTTTTTATCCCGAAGGGGGCGGTCAGCCTGCAGATACTGGTTTAATAGAAGGAATCACCGTTCTTGACGTTAAAAAAGGCAATGATGGAATGATTCTGCATAAGACGGAGAAAAGGCCAGATTCAGAAATCGTCCACTGTGAACTTGATTGGTCCCGTCGCTTCGATCATATGCAACAGCATAGCGGCCAGCATCTACTCTCTGCTGTCTGCAGGGAACTGTTCGACTCTAATACGGTCAGCTTTCACCTTGGAAACGAATATGTAACGATCGATATAATATCAGGAGTTCAATGGACTGAAGAACATACGGCTGCTGCTGAAAAGCTAGTTAATCAATATATCATCGAGAATCGCGAAATACTTATCTATTACGTGACAAACGAGCAATTGCAAACTCTTCCTGTCGTCAAAATGCCTAAAGTTTCAGAGAATATCCGTATTGTTGAGATTGAAGGGATTGAATATAACCCTTGCGGTGGAACCCATGTAGAGCGTACAGGTGAGATTGGCTTAATAAAAATTTTCAAAACGGAAAAGCAGAAAGAGCATACCCGTCTCTATTTTAAGTGCGGCTTCAGGGCATTGAACGATTATTCCGAAAGTCTAGGAATTCTTTCAGCATTATCGAATAAGTTCAATACCGGACGTACAGAGATTCTGAATAGGGTGGAGAAACTGGAGAATGACTATAAGCAGTTACTATCGGCTAATGAAAACTTAAAACTTGAAAATGCAAATTTTCTTGCTGACTCCATGCTTGCAGAAAATGCAGGGGGATTCATCTCTCATATTTTCGAAGATAGATCAATGAAGGAACTGCTTTACCTTGCAGGTACGATTGTAAAAAAGGAAAAGGTTACCGTATTATTAGCATCACGTAAGGAGCAAAAGGTCATCCTTTCGCACAGTGGGGCCATGCCCTTTCACTGTGGACAATATTTCAGGGCCGAACTCGGTTCTTATAACGGGAAAGGCGGAGGAAACGAACAGACTGCACAAGCAGGTTTTGCGTCACAAAATGACTTAATTGCATTTTACCAATACACAGTTGAAAAATTAGGCCATAATCTTGGTGTATAAAACCTTTGCGTAGTGGTTGAAGACATTCGTGATGAACAAGGAAACCATGACTTCTCATGAGAAGAGAGGGGACAAATTAAGTCCTCTCTCGAGTTTGTAGACAAAAAGGGCTTTACCTAATTTCAAAACAAAGTTGGTTGGAACGGAAGGTGCGAGACTCCTGAGGGAAAAGTGCGTCGAGGGGAGACCCCGCAGGCGCAAGGCGCCGAGGAGGCTCCCGGACCGCCCGCGGAAAGCGAGTACCTGGAGTGGAAATCGACGTTCAGGATTTTATAAATAAACCCATATAAAAACTGAGACAAACTTGATTTTACATCGAGTTTGTCTATAGTCTGAAGAGAGGACAAATTATGTCCTCTCTCTTTTTATTCTTCAATTTTCAATTTCACTAATCCGTGTTCTTCAATATGAAGATGATATTTTTCTTCAAGCTCCATGATACGTTTAAACGCTTCCTCCTGATTGTATTCATGTTTTTCCGACTCCTCGGCAAACTCTTTTCTAGCCAAATGGTAAGCAAGCTTATCCCTGAACACTCCTTCTTCATACTCATTTATGACTTCATGAAGTTGCTCCTCCAATTCCCTGCTTATATCATAAATTTCATATTCCTTCACAAACTGGACACCTTCCATGCCGAAATCTTTGGCAAAGGAATTGAGATACTGTTCCACTTCACTGAACTCTTTATTATTTTCAGTATCGGAAGCAACCCAATATCCGTACTGAACCATTTTGAATAATGTCTCATACTGTTTCTTGGTAAAATTGATTTTCATGTCGATACTCCTTTTCCGGTTTCCTTACAACAAAAAGAATAAACCGCAATGGAACAAAAGTCCAATGCGGTTTATTCTCAATCCAATATTTCCGTTACTGAAAAATAAGCTGCTTTTTCCGTATCTACGACATAATGGCAATCGCCTTTAACTAAATTATAATAGCGGTGCTTTTGAATATTAGAAATCATTTGAGTTGAGTCATCGCCTTCAACCTCATGCTCTAGCTCTTTGCCACCCGGAAAATAAAAACTAACTTTCAATTTCATCTTTCTCATCCTTCCCCTCATCTGGTTGAATCACTCTTTTATTTCTTATCCTTTTTCATGCAGTTTTAAACATAAATAAAATGCTTATTCACTTTTTCCATGATATTCTAGGGAAAAATACGAAAATCAGAAGGTGTTTTCATGAAGATAAGGAAAGCAAAAGAAAAAGATGTAATTGGAATAGCAAATGTCCATATTAACAGCTGGAAAACGACTTATAAAGGAATTCTCCCGGACCAATATTTGTCCTCCATGAATCTGGAAGCCAAAAAGAAAAACTGGCTAAGAAATTTAAAGATGCTGCATAATGCCACCTTTGTAGCGGAAAACGCCAATGGGGAAATTATCGGTTTCGCTGCCGGCGGGCCTGAACAAACGAATGATCCGCATATTCAAGGTGAAGTATATGCCATTTATTTTTTAAAAGAATATCAACGACAGGGCATCGGCCGAAAAATGATAAAAGCGGTCATACTTGAGCTTATTGAAATGGGACATAAGAATTTAATAATCTGGGCATTAAAGGATAATCCTTCATGCGGTTTTTACAAAGCCCTTGGCGGTCAAGTGATAGCTGAAAAAACCGTTAAAATGGCAGGCATCGAGCTCATCGAAGTCGGTTTCGGGTGGGAAGATATTCAGGATATCCTTTTGCATTTGTAAGCGTATCCCGAAGAGGGTGGTTACACTCCACCCTCTCTTTCATGTCTCGATAAGGAATGCATTTTTCTCATGACCTAAAAAGTAAAGCCTGTGCAATGGCCTTGTCATTGTTACGTACAGCAATTTGATGTCAAGTTCATTTCCATGGCAATACGCTTCTTCCAGGGATATTGCAAAAACGACATCGAATTCGAGACCTTTGGCTTGATAGGAAGGAACAATCAACGTTTTATCCTTAGGGATGTTTCCAGCTTCATCTATTAAATGAAAGCCTTGATGGAATCCCTTTAGTTTCTCGTTTGCCAGTTTGCAATCTTTCATCGTTTTAGCAATAACGGCAAACGTTTTAAATCCTTCTTCTTTAAGGCTTGCAATAAGTTCGATAAGTTCTTCTTCCCAACCTTCCTTTTCAATGGAAATGAATTCTGGATCTTTGCCATGACGGACTACAGGTTCAACTTCCGGGAAATCATATGTTAACAACTGAAGTATTTCATTAGCTTGTTTCATTATTTCAACAGTAGTTCTGTAGCTTTTTTGTAATTCAGTATACGTTGCCCGAGGGAAAATACGACTGTGAACCTCTTCCCATGTTTGAAGTCCGCGGTATGAATGGATGCCTTGTGCAAGATCGCCTACAAGTGTGAACATATCGGTATCCACTGCCGTCTTTAGTGCCTGTAACTGCATGAAGCTGTAATCCTGTGCCTCATCAATGACGACATTTTTTGCTTTGTTTTCTTTATCGACACCAAAAAGCCGCTCCTGTAGATATAATAATGCTCCTAAGTCCTCCAGCTCGTAACTTTTAACAGAAAATAATTTATGATTATACTCACATAATACACTGGCATCTTCAACAGTGAGTTTACCGTTGCTGTAAAAGGCAAGACGCTCCGGATCTTCGTATAACCCCTTATAGTAATCCAGGAGATCTTTACTTTTGAATTGCTTAAAATACCCTTTTACGGAAGTACGGATCGCCTTTTGGATCTGACCAATCCTTTCCTCCTTTTTATCGAGGCATTTTGTAACAAAATCCTTACGAATGACTGGATCAATATTTCTATAGAGAGCTTTCTCAATTTTGGCATCATAAAGATCAACAACACGTTCAAGCATTATTTTCTTTTTCAATTTCACTTCATTTTGTAAAATGGCCTTCAGTTTGTCCAGCCTGCTGTATAATGGTAAATACCAATAATCCTCTTCCAATAATCTAATGAACTTCTTAGCGGAATAGAGGCGATATTTATCACAATAAAAATCAGCATTAGGATGGAAACCCCTGAAAATATCCTTTACATATTCGTCCAATATATATTTAAAGACAGGGGAGCCCTTCAGACCTGATATCCAGACGGCTGAATTAATTTCTTCATCATCCTTTTCCAGCAATCGAGTTAATTTATCATCCGCTACAAGCTTCACCTGCTTTCCTATCGCTGCCTGAACATATTCGGAAAATGTGAATTGTTTTACCTTTTCCACACCCAATTCAGGTAAAGCTTCAGATATGTAATCAATGAAAACCCGGCTCGGAGCAAGGATCATTAATTGGCGCGGATCGAACAGGTCTTTATAGTGATAAATGAAATAAGAGATCCTATGTAAAGCAATTGTAGTTTTACCACTGCCCGCTGCGCCTTGGACAATGATAGGTTTATTCAAATCCGCACGAATGATTTTATTTTGTTCTTCCTGGATCGT
The DNA here is from genome assembly GCF_025175645.1 of Peribacillus aracenensis. Taxonomy (NCBI): domain Bacteria; kingdom Bacillati; phylum Bacillota; class Bacilli; order Caryophanales; family Bacillaceae; genus Peribacillus; species Peribacillus aracenensis. Next base: position 83,737 of record NZ_JANZMJ010000013.1, on the reverse strand, counting down.
GGTAATGATATCTGTCAGTCGATTGCTGGAACTTTTGGAAAGGGATTCTTGCAATAATTCATCCGTTGTTGTCAAATCAATGTCCCTTATCTCCTCCAAGACACCTTCTTCGATCATTAGCTGTCTTTTTAAAGTGATATTCCCGCTGAATGTCTCTCCTTCGGCTTCATATTCTATTTCACCAATCCGTCCTTCATAATAGAGGTTTGCAATCGGCGATCGCCAATCGACGATGATCTGCTCCTGGCTTTCCCTCTGATAAAGCGATGTTTTTCCGAAATAAAGGACTTCGCCTCTATCACCGTCATTCCTTTCAAAATCCACTCTTGCAAAATAGGGCTTTTTACTTGCTTTGCGTAAACTTTCAAGTTCGGTTTTGGACATCTCAAAAAAGTTGGCCGTCGTCAGTAACTGTGAATATAAGCCCGATTCAGACCAATCGGCATCGCCAAAAGCTTCTTGCATATTCCGCTGAAACTGATCTTTGCTTGTTTCTGATGTTTTGATGACAACATCGATATAACGTTTCGTAAAATCCAGCCGCTGCCGTTCCTGTTCAAAATCAGGGTGATTACCCAATGAAACCACCTCCCCTTCCTTATTTAGTTATCATACTCTTTAAAATGCCGATGCTAAGACGAAATGGACATTTATACTATCAGAAAAGCCAATGGTTGACAAATCTGGAGACATAGAATTATATAGTTGAAATTTTACCTTCCCTGATACTTCATATAATTTGTAGAATGCGCTAATAATTCCAGATTGGATTTTGCTATAATATGTTGATTGATGAAGGAACATTCAAACTTCCAGTAGGAAAATCATTGAATGCTTTTTTTACCATTCTGGGAATGGGAAGTTTATTTCCATTTCATCAGTTGGATATCACATGATCCGATGCAATTAGTTAATGACCATTATACTATCCTCTTTATACATAATGATATGCAATGAATTTATGTATATCAAAAAACAAATGCCCCCTCCCCTATCAAAGCTCCTATAAGATTGCACAGCAGTTTCCATTGCTAGCAAATAGGCAAACCCTGATATTGCATGAATTAGGGACAACCATCCCCCCGTCTTACTTGTCATTTTATTTATATATTAGGAAAGGATTAATTCAGGCACTTTGACGCCATTGGATTAATCATTAGCGTAGTTATGTCTGTGATGCACGCTTTAATTGACTTTTTCTTATCCATGAAAGCAGTTCACTGAAAAGGAATTCAATCAAATAAAGGTGGCCCAGGTAAAAGGGGCGGACAACATAGAAAGATACAATTTGGGCGGGTATAGCTGCGACCGGGCGTTAGGCATCATCATGGGTATGTTGGATTGGGATATCCCAATGGACTGCAGGGGATGACATACCTTTATTCGGAAAGGAATTTACTTCAAGATACATTTTTTCAGATAGGGTCTGACTAAAAATATTTTAATGTTTCTCCTACGGCTATAACTAATCAAGCCTCTTGGCCTCAGTAATGTATGGCCCTCATGATTCTCTGGAATGACCCAGCACTTCCATTAGGATAAAGAACTCGATTAAACCTTTCCTCTACAATTGTCATCATCTCTTAACATAAATAACGCTAATTTAATATTTTTAGTGGAAACTCCCATTATATACTTACATTACAATTAAATAATTTTTTTAAGAAAGTGGGTACTCTCATGGAAAAAAATGAAAGACAGCCAATGCTATCCCCTAAACTAATCCATGAACTTGAAATCTTATCTTCCAAAACAAACATGCCTATCTCCGAACTATTGGAAATATCTGTAGTGTCACTGCTGGAAAAGGTGAATAATACCAAAGAACTGAATGTTGGACTTAATAATAAGGAAATGATCTTAAGAAATAAAATCATCATCAATCAAAATAAAGAGGTTTTGAATAACCAAAGCACTTGACCATATAGGTGAAGTGCTTTTTGCTTCCTAACTGCCACTGTTTTAATGAATAAATATTCTATCGTGGTTTCCAATATAATATTTCTTAAAAATAGCCCCTATAAAGCATTCATCCCCGTCATATTTGATAAAGATACCCTGTAGGGTTCCTGAAAAAATCATGTCGGTTTGAATATGTAATTACGCAGAAAAAAAGCAGCTATTAGCTGCTTTTCAAAAGGATGGCTATTTAAATGTTAAACAAAGTTGATTGGAGACCCCCGCTTAGAAAAGTTCGTACAAGCGAGTGCCCTCCGTTCCAATCAACGTTAGAATTTTTACAAACCCTCAAAGAACTATAGACAAACTTGATCCTCCAAGTTTGCCTACAGTCTGAAACAGCTATTAAACTCTTATCAATGAATCATGGTCTATTTGATGTCACGTATGTACCAGCTATGAAATCATGTATCGCTCTATTGTCTTTCCTTAGGCCGACCATGAATGCACTAACAATAAACCCTATCCCCAATGTAATGGCATAAACCAAAGCAGCAACTAAATACCTCAATAGCATTGTGCCGATTCCTAATTTTTTGCCGTCCATCCTAACTATGCGTATTCCCATAATCCGTTTACCTACTGTATAGCCATACCATAATATCGGGACAAGCAGCATGTAAAGAAAGTCGAAGAACGTTGAGTAGTTTTCATTTTCCCAATCTCCAGTAATCAACCCGAAAATTATCGCTAATGGTAAAGATACTATTATGCCATCCAATAATCCTGCTAAAAAACGTTTCCAAAAACCTACTGAATCACTCATTTATGATCCTCCTGTCGTGTTAGTTACAGTTACCTATATTACCAATTAAAAGGTTGATGCGTAATGAGTCTTTATACCTATAATTATTTTTGTTAAAAAAATAAAACATACTTTAATACGTTACAATTTTAAAATAAAATTTAATCCTTGTGTAATTTTTGCCTATAAACGTTTGTTTTTGCTAATCTGCCTTTAATTTTCATAAGAAATAAGATACAATTTAACGAACGGCATTTAAAAATTATTGGAAACTGCTGTTTGTATGAATCAGCGTATAACTAATGAAACAAAGTGTTGGACACGTTGAAACAAAAGTATTTTGGAGGAATGTAAATAAATGATTACAGTAAATAATGTTGGTTTACGCTATGGCGATCGTAAACTGTTTGAAGATGTTAATATAAAGTTCACGCCTGGTAACTGCTATGGCCTGATTGGGGCGAATGGTGCGGGTAAATCCACTTTCTTAAAAATCCTTTCAGGTGAAATTGAAGCGCAATCCGGCGATGTCCATATGGGGCCTGGCGAACGCCTTGCCGTTCTAAAACAAGATCACTTCGCTTATGAAGAGGAAGAAGTCCTTAAAGTTGTCATTATGGGACATGAAAGATTATATGAAGTCATGCAAGAAAAAGATGCCATCTATATGAAGGAAAACTTCACGGATGAAGACGGAATGAAAGCGGCCGAACTTGAAGGTGAATTTGCCGAATTAAACGGATGGGAAGCCGAACCTGAAGCTTCAATCCTCTTAAAAGGCCTTGGCATTGCAGAAGACCTGCATACAAAGAAAATGGCTGAGTTAACTGGTGGCGACAAAGTTAAAGTATTGCTTGCCCAGGCACTATTCGGTAAACCGGATGTTCTATTACTGGATGAGCCTACCAACCACTTGGACCTAAAAGCGATCAAATGGCTGGAAGAGTTCTTGATCAACTTTGAAAACACTGTTATCGTAGTTTCCCATGACCGTTACTTCCTAAACAAAGTTTGTACACATATCGCGGATCTTGATTTCGGTAAAATCAAAATTTATATCGGGAACTATGACTTCTGGTATGAATCAAGCCAGCTTGCCCTTAAACTGACTCAAGATGCCAATAAGAAAAAGGAAGAAAAAATCAAAGAGCTACAAAATTTCATCGCGCGCTTCAGTGCCAATGCATCGAAATCGAGCCAGGCGACATCCCGTAAGAAATTATTGGATAAAATCAGCTTGGATGACATCGAGCCTTCTTCGCGCCGGTATCCATATGTCGGCTTTACACCTGATCGTGAAATCGGGAACGACTTGCTTCGTGTAGACGGACTCTCGAAAACGATCGATGGTGTAAAAATATTGGATAACGTCAGCTTCACGATGAATAAAGGCGACAAGATTGCATTTGTCGGTAAAGATGAGATTGCTAAAACAACAATGTTCAAAATCTTGGCAGGTGAAATTGAACCGGATAGCGGCTCATTCAAATGGGGCGTTACGACATCCCAGGCATACTTCCCTAAGGATAATGCTGAATTCTTTGAAGGTGTCGATTTAAATCTTGTCGATTGGCTCCGTCAATATTCTCCTAATGACCAGAGCGAAAGCTTCCTGCGCGGTTTCTTAGGCAGAATGCTATTTTCTGGCGATGAAGTAACGAAAAAGGCAAGCGTACTTTCAGGGGGCGAAAAAGTCCGCTGCATGCTTTCCAAAATGATGTTAAGCGGTTCGAACGTCCTAATGCTTGATGAACCTACCAACCATCTGGACTTAGAGTCGATTACGGCATTGAACAACGGTTTGATCAGCTTTAAAGGATCTATGATCTTCTCTTCTCATGACCATCAGTTCATCCAAACTGTAGCGAACCGGATCATTGAACTTACACCAAAAGGTACAGTCGATAAGCAAATGAGTTATGATGAATACCTTGATAATAGCGAATTGCAAAAGCAAGTAGCCGAAATGTACAAATAATGCTTTTATGAAAGCACATCCTTATTGGATGTGCTTTTTTCGTTCCCGATTCTTCTGCTCCATTTATTCATGTATTGAAGGTATAAAAAACACGCTGCATTAAATATAATAATATTTCCCGAAAGATGGGCACTGAATAATTTCATCGATAAAAAGGTATATTGATAAGGAAGGAGTGAGTTAGAATTGGATGCTCATACAGTGAAAAATATTTTTGATGATACAGGATACCTTTTTTTATATGATAAATTCAGTTATCATTTTTATGTATCCGGATTGTTCGACTTAGTGGATCAAGAAAAAACGATCTCGGATTTTTTAAACTCCTATGGATTCGATGATAAAAATCCTCTTTTTTTTGACGACTTTTCCTTTTATTTTAATTGCTTTCATTATTCCCACCAAAAACAAAAGATGATAAATTACTTGAAAACCGAGTATGACGAACATATATGTTAACTATAAAAAGCCAGATAAACTGATCCTGCCTTTTTTAAACGAGCACTATTCAAAAAAGGTAAGAGCATATAAGTGCTCCTACCTTAGACTGTAGACAAACTCGATGAAAGTCGTGTTTGTCTACATTTTTTTTACGGTTTAACAATTTGAACGTTGATTTCTACACTCGCTTTCCGCGGGCGGTCCGTGAGCCTCCTGGGCGCCTTTGCGCCTGCGGGATCTCCCACCTTCCGTTCCAATCAACTTTATTTTAATTTTTAGATAGAACCCTTTTGCCTAAAGTCTTCATTGATTTAAAATAGAATGAATATAACTTAGGTGCTGAGCATGCTTTCTAAACGGCTTGCCGCTTGTTTTGCATATTCCGCAGCATTTTCAAGATCATATCCATGACGGCTGCCTGACCGAACTGTTCAAATGCTTCGGCAATCTTCTCCTTGACTTCGACATCTGCCTCACCTGTCATCGACCCAAGAATGGAACGAAGATATCCCTCTTTGTAACAGGGTTATATTACGGGAGAAATTAAAGAACTTATATATGGTATATGGAGTATCCATTAAACCCAACCCTTTATTTCTCCACTTTTTCCTTATTTCTTAACTTCTCCACTTTTTCGGGAGTGAGGGTGATGTCCCGGACAGGCGAAACTCTTCCCCATTCATCCTTGTGAACGATGTGTTTTCGTTCAAATTTGGTCGGAGTATCTATACCTGCGGCAGCTGCAAGGTTAAATAGCCCCTCGCGGAGTGAAATCACGTAATTGGCGACTCGGTATTGTTTTTCCTCAATAACCAGCCCTTCCTGCAACTTTGAATCAGTTGTGGCTACGCCAGCGGGGCAGTGGTTTGTATGGCAGATTTCAGCCATGATGCAGCCAACGCTTATCATAAAACCACGGGCAATATTGACCAAATCTGCCCCCATCGCTAAAGCGACTGCCACTTTATCTGGAGAAGTCAGCTTGCCGGATGCAATCAGCTTGACCCTGTTACGTACATCATATTTTTTTAACATCTCATCTACAAGTGGCAAAGCTGACATAATTGGCAGTCCGACTGCATCAGCAAGCTCCTGATAGGTTGCCCCAGTTCCACCTTCTCCACCATCCACGGTGATAAAATCCGGCCCTTTACTTGTATCTCTCATGGTTTTCGCCATTTCCTCAAGTGCATCAAGATCCCCCACAACAATTTTGATACCGATTGGCTTTCCGCCTACATCCCTCATCCTTTCCACAAATTCGAACAATTCATTAAAATTCTTGAATTCATAGAACCGGTTTGGGCTGTTGATCGTTCGTCCAGGCTCTACCAGGCGGATTTGGGCAATTTCTTCTGTCACTTTTTGCCCCTCAATATGCCCACCTCTGATTTTGGCACCTTGTGCCAGCTTAATTTCAAATGCCTTTACTTGCTCGATTTCACTTTTCTTCTTGAATTCTTCCCAGGAGAACTCCCCACCTGGTGTCCTTACTCCAAACAGTCCCGGACCGATCTGCATGATGATGTCGGGATTTCCGGAGAGATGGTATTTGGAAAGACCGCCTTCACCGGTATTCATCCATGTTCCTCCTGCAAGGCCTAATCCTCCCGACAGTGCAGTGATGGCATTCTCCCCGAGTGCTCCGTAGCTCATTGCAGACTGTCCTATGAGTCCCTTTAATTTAAATGGATTCTGGCATGTATCTCCTCCGATTATGACAGCATCCTCGTCACGTAAATAGTACGGTTCTATTTGTCTATCTTCCCGATTTTCCTTTCGGGTCAATAGTCCTTCTTCAACTACTTCATATACCTTTGTATTGATTTTTTGGCTATTATCTATTCTCAATTCTTCCCGGAGTTTGGGAAACATGCTATTACGAATATAGTATCCAGCTTCATTGAAGTCACGTTCCGATCCAAATCCGATTAGACGCTCCTTATATTTACCTGCTTTTACAACATCCTCGAATTCCTTTCTTGAGAAAGGGGTGCCTTCATTATTATTTTCAAATAAATACTGCCTAAGTTCAGGTCCTATTTGCTCTGTCATGTATCTAATTCTACCGATTAGGGGGAAATTCCTCAGGATTGAGTGTTGTTTTTGTGTATCATCCTTACGGTAAAAGTACGCTGCGGCCACAGCTGTCCCTAAAACGGCAGATCCTTTTAAAACTGTAGGAAGGTATTTTTTCAACTTGGACATTTTATCACCCTTTGTTTCTTATTTTTTGTGCAAGTTATTCGAACTGTCTATAATCTTTGGAGTGCTTCATGAATCAGAATTTCTCCAGAAGTTACATTGATCGTTTTATTAAATACTTCTTTAGTATCCAGCGCTTCGACCAATACGGAAGCAATATCCTCTTTTGGGATCTCGTCTTTGTCATGCTCAATTGATAGTCCAGCTTCTACCTTACCTATTCCCGGCTTGTCCACAGGCATGCTTGTCCGTATAACCGTATATGTAAACTTTTCCTGTCTTAATAGCTCCTCTGCGTTAAAACGGATTGCACTAGCATCTCCCAATTCATTTGCTCGCATGGCGCTCATGAGAACAAAGCGCTTCACCCCATGTTTCTTAGCAGCCTCAACTGAGTCTATTACTGACTGATGGTCAACCAGTATTGGTTTTCCCTCCCCAGTCCGGGGGCTGGCGCTACTCAAGTAGATTACTGCTTCACAGTCCGAAAAAGCACTGGAAAATTCCCTTCTTTCCAATGAGACCACTGCTGATGCTCCAAGTTTAACCATTTCTTCAACTTTATTTTCAGATCCCACTAGTGCCACCGGGTTATGGTGCCTGTCTGCCAGCTGTTTTATAACGTGCTCTCCCGTCATATCCTCTGTTCCTATTACAAGTACTCTCATTTTAATACCTCCCTACTAGCTTCATACTATCTATTTACCACTTTAAAGTTTAATAAAACACTTAAGCTTCTTCTGCCGTATCGTTTATTTTAACGATACTTTGAAAGTTAATTATTAGAGAAATTCCCGTTTCATCATAATCGGACATCCATTATTACAGAAATATTACAGAGACTGCACGAACTACATTAGTGATTGGAATGAAACATCTCGCCAAGATTTTATTTCGTAAACCATAGTGAAGAAGCATGGAAAAATATAAGAGACTGTCTTTTCAAGTAAGGATACTGCCATCTACAAAGAATAAAACTATATTTATCAATCCGGAAATGAAGAGCCCTATTTTTCAAAACTGAAAAATTACTAACTACAGGAAAGCTAAATGACCCTTTAGCTTTCTATATATATAAAAAGAACCTCTAGTAAAATACTAGAGGTTCAGGATTAATAAATACATTGTAACTTTAATTAATTAAATGAAAGTAATTAAGTTAATATATTTCCATAATACGAGATAAACGAATAGAGAAAATCTTTTGATTTTCATCCTTTAAGGAAAGGGTTTGTTCATGAAGGTTAAGTTTATGCAATTGACCCTTACATGTTTTTAATACTCCTTCTTTATAATAAATGATGGTCGTTATGCCCTTTTTTTTCAACGATTTCAAGATCATCTGATTATCTCCTTTCTGTCTATTCAATTATTTATTAATATTTGTATGATAATTGGTGCAATACTATGAAATCAGTTAAGATATGTATATTATACACTGAAAATCGTAAGCGTTTTCATTACTGTTGTGAACAATTTGTGAAAGTTTGAACATTAGCATATTTTAAGTAAATTAGAATAGTCTAGGAAATGGTAAAACCCATGATAAAAAAATGAATATTAAGTGAATCGGCATTAAATTTCGGTCTAAGTTGGATAAAATTTCAATTTTTTGTATAATCATAGGTGGATATATTTAGTTAGAAGTTCTTGGTAAGTGTCCACTTGTGAAAACCATATTAGGTAAAGCAGCTCTATATTTTCATTTCAAATCTCCCCTTGCCTTTATGTTGTGAAAGACAGTTATATTAATATTTCTACCAAAGAACAAATAGAAAAGTTTTATAAAATCCAAATTTAAAAAACAGTTTAGAATTTCTTAATCTTAATTTAGAAGGAGTTATTTATTAATGAAAAGACCTTTAGGTGTGTCTTTAATTAGTTATTTTTATATTTTAGGTGCTATTTTTTTATTATTGACATCTATTTTCTATGATCCTAATGCAAATCAGATAGGTATAGCTACAAGATTTGGATTATCAAATGTCCCTGAGCAATTAATAAGGGTGATAGTAGCTCTAACATCTTTGATTGTTGTTTTTGGATATATGAGGCTTAAAAAACGGGGCTTTTGGATGATGCTTGCCTATACTTTGTTTTTTCTTTTAATAAGTTTCTCTTTATCATTAACATACAATCAACAACCCTTTACCGGAAATATGATATGGTCGATTATTGTAATTTTATATACAATCTATGTAAATAAATATTTTTATAAAGTAGCTCATGAGTCAATGATATAAATTTTTTAAGATAGAAAAGCATTGTACAATATCCAAGCTGTTTCAAGGTTTTCACTTCGGCTTCTAAGAGGTGCAAAAGAATCCATCTTGTTTTGTCGCTCAAATTATTTGAATAACATAAAGTTTGCTCTAAAAAATTACGAAACAAATAATACTGAGCCGGTATGCTCAATTCCTCTACTTTGTTTATAAATTGATCTTTCCAATCATCTGCTGAATTAATAAACGACATGTTATTTATCCCCCATCGATATTTTCTCTTAGCTGACTGAGGTCTATGAATTAAATTCTACTATAGCCTAGAAACAAGGGGATGATAATAATATTTTTTATGAACTTTTATTAATAGGACCACTACTAAACATTAATCCAAACCTATATTTAAAGTTGTTGCCGGTAAGGTATCCATAAGCATCAGCTAAATCAATTAAAGATAATACTCCTCAAGGAATATTCAGGCCAGATTCACCTTACCAACTCCTTAATTAGTAGCTCAAGGTAACGGGAGCTCGTAATGCAGGCTCCTGTCTTAATAGAATTTAGTAAGCTTCTCCTACCGATTGGACACCTGATCCACTCTAATATCGACAACATCCTACACCCAGACAACAACGGCATTTGTGCATACACTCACCTCCATGAAATGACCACACCACGTATTTATATTCGTGGTGCCGGTTTTGAGCATGCCCAGGATAACATAAATAGCCTTATAACTTTATATTTGAAATTTGTCACTCGACATTAATTACAGTAAAAAAGCGCCCTGCTATACAGAAACGCCTTTTTAGATATTGAGATAAGATGTTACAGTTCATTCACTCTCATTGTTCTTGAATGTTATCCCATCATGGTAATAAAGTTCAGAGCCTAAATGAACAGTGTCATTTTCTTTCAATTGACGAATAAGTTCTTCACTTTTTGTTTTATTCATTTCTTTATACCAGGTTCCTTGTGGATATAGAACAGCGATCGGACCATGCTTGCATTGCCCATTACATAATGTTTTTGTAGTGTGAATCTCCTTTTGCAGCTCTAAGTTTTTCAATTCTTCCCTAATAGTCTCTGTTACTTCTTCTGCTCCATTTTTCGTGCATGTTTTCCCGTTGCAAATTAATAGATGTTTACTAACCCCATCTAAGTTCATAAAAATCCCCCTTTGTTCTTCGTTTTTATTTGACCTCTATAACAAATGGATAGCTATTGACTTTGCCATCAATTTTAAATTCTCCCCACACTTTGTAGATTCCAGGTTTATCAAACTTTGTTTCAAATAGTGCCTTTTCTTCTGATGTAGGATGAACATGAACAAATTTCTCACCCTTATCATCCAAAATAACAACATGCCCTAGAGCACCCAGGTAGGGCTCTGGAGTAATCCCTTTCGTATCAAAACTTAACGTCACTGCTTTGTTTATTCCTAGCTCTGTAGTTGTTAATTCAACTGTTTTTTCATTGATTGTTTTTGTTAAGTTTGTATCAACCTTAAGTGGGTTTTCCTTATGTTCACTATGACTTTTCCCTACCCGCAGCCCTACCGGACTAACCTGATAGGCAAGGTTTTTGGGTTTAATATCAACAAATGCTTTATAAGAGTTATCAGGTAGGTCGAATTTCAGAGTATAAACGCCATTTCCTTTTTCCTCAGGATGTAAATGATAATAATTTTCTAAGTCGGCACTTACAAAAATTAAATGCATAATCTTTTCATGTGATATTTCTAAATTAGGTGAATTTTGATTTTTATCCTTCACATCAATGGTAATTAAACCTTCTTTATATTTTATATTTGTGACCACTTCACTTTCAGAATGAGCTTTATGATCTGATTGCCCTGAATCCTTACCATCACTTTTTTTGCTCGTATGATTATCGATATGTGATTGCTCATTAATAGATTCTTTATCCTCGGCACCCTTTGTTTTTGCCGTATGGGTATCCGAGTGGTCGTTATTACTGTTCAAGCTTGCATATATGGAATAACCGCCAATTACTAATCCAAGATACACAATGGCGGAAATCGCCCAGGTCAACATGTTTTTTTGTTTCATGAAAAAACCCTCTCTTTTAAATAGATAGATTATCCTTTCAACTTAATCCTTTGTAATCTGAGTGCGTTTAAAACAACTGAAACTGAACTGAATGCCATGGCTACTCCTGCAAGCCACGGTGCCAGAAATCCTAGTGCTGCAATTGGAACTCCTATGGCATTATAAGCAAAGGCCCAAAATAAATTTTGCTTGATATTTCGAATCGTCATTTTACTCATAAAGATGGCATCGGCAATACTATTTAAGTCTCCTCTGATTAAGGTAATATCAGCAGCCTCCATTGCTACATCCGTACCTGTACCGATGGCCATGCCAATATCTGCAGTAGCTAACGCTGGAGCATCGTTAATTCCATCACCGACCATTGCCACTATCCTTCCATCCTTTTGAAGCTTTTTAACTTCCTCTGCCTTTCCTTCAGGCAGTACTTCTGCTATAACGTGGTCAATTCCTACTTCATTTGCAATCGCTTGAGCTGTCTGCTTGTTATCTCCTGTAATCATTACAACCTCGAGCCCCATATTTTTTAACCTCTCAATCGCTTTTTGAGAAGTATCTTTAATTGTATCTGCAACAGCAATCACACCGGCAAATTCATGATCAATTGCAACTAGCATTGCGGTCTTACCTTGCTTTTCCAAGTTTTCCATGTTAGCTAATATGTTTCCAACATCAATGTTGTTTTTCTCCATAAGCCGGCGCGTTCCGATAAGCAAGGATTTTGTTTCAACTTTAGACTCGATTCCAAAGCCAGGAATGGCTTCGAAGTGTTCTGAGCTGCCTAGTTCAATCCCTTTTTCTTTAATCCCCTCAACAATCGCCTCAGCTAACGGATGTTCAGAATTTCTCTCTGCAGTACCGACTAACTTTAAAAATTCCTTTTCTTTAAACCCATTTGAGAGAATAACATCTGTAAGTGTTGGTTTTCCTTTTGTTACAGTTCCCGTTTTATCCAGAATCACTGTATCCACCCGATGAGTTGTTTCAAGATGTTCTCCGCCTTTAAATAAAATCCCATATTCAGCTGCTCGACCTGACCCTGCCATAATGGACGTAGGAGTAGCTAGGCCTAGAGCACATGGACAGGCGATAACTAATACGGCAATTAACTTTTCAAGAGCTACTGCAAACTCCCCCGGACTTACAGCAAAGTACCACACAAGAAACGTAATAATCGCTATCCCCACTACAATCGGGACAAATATTCCTGAGATGACATCGGCTAAGCGTTGAATAGGCGCTTTTGATCCTTGTGCTTCTTCGACTACTTTGATAATTTGAGCTAAGGCTGTATCCTTTCCTACCTTTGTTGCCTTAACCTTCAGAAACCCGTTTTTGTTAATGGTTGAGCCAATTACTAAATCTCCTGCTTTCTTATCAACAGGAATACTTTCACCTGTAATCATTGACTCATCCAGGGCAGATCTCCCTTCAAATATTTCTCCGTCTACAGGTACCTTTTCACCTGGTTTAACATAAACGATATCTCCAGCTATTACCTCTTCGATGGGTAAATTGATTTCTTGACCGTCTCTTAGAACTGTGGCTGTTTTGGCTTGCAGACCCATAAGTTTTTTTATGGCCTCCGATGAACGCCCTTTTGCTTTTGCTTCAAATAACTTACCTAATATTATTAATGTAATTAGCACAGCACTTGTTTCAAAATATAATTCAACCATGTGAGCTTCGGACCCTATTGACAAAATGCTTAAATAAACACTATAGAAATAGGCTGCAGAGGTTCCAAGTGCAACTAAAACATCCATGTTTGCGCTTTTATTCCTTAGTGCTTTAAAGGCGCCTACGTAAAACTGACCTCCAACTAAAAATTGAACAGGAGTCGCTAGTGCAAGTTGCACCCATGGATTCATGAACATCTCTGGTAGCCAAATAAAAGATGTAAATTCAAAATGACTGACCATCGCCCAAAGTAAAGGGATGGACAAAATAGAAGAGAATATGAATTTACCTGTTTGTTTCTCAATTTCCTTCTGTCTATGATCAACCTTTTCGCCTGTAGTTTCTTGCTTTTGTTCTAATCGATAACCCAATTTCTTAATGGCATCCTTCATATCCGTGACCGAAACCTCATCAGGATTATATTCTACAAGGGCTGATTCCAAGGCGAAGTTTACAGTTGCATTTTGTATTCCATCTACTTTGTTTAAACGTTTTTCAATCCTGTTAGCACATGCTGCGCATGTCATACCAGATATATCAAATTCCGCTTTTTCACTAACCACTTTATACCCTAAGGATTCCACTTTATCTTTAAGTTGGTTAACACTTGATTTGGATGGGTCAAACGTTACTTTTGATTTTTCTAAAGCAAAATTCACGCTTGCATCCTCTACTCCATCTATTTTTTTGAGACCTTTTTCTATTCTTACTGCACAGGCAGCACACGTCATTCCAGCTATTTGAAGTGTTGTTTCTTTTTTATCGCTCATAACCTTACACTCCTATCACCACATACTATAGTGGGGTATATTTTAGGGAAGAAAACGTGCCGGGACTAGACAGCACGTTTTTTCAATTCCTTAGTAACAACTTTGATCTTTAGGTAATTTACTCAGCTCTACATCATAACCTTGGCCCTCTATAATGTCAGTAATTCCCTTTAAAGAAACTACTTTCTAATCAAATGATACCTCTACTTTTTCTTCATTTAAGTGAACCTTAACAAAATAAACTCCCTTCATTTTTCCTACGTTCCCTTCAATTGAGTGAATACAATGCCCACAGGACATGCCTTTCACTGCTAATATTACATTCTCCATTCTTTTGTCCTCCTTAATTTATGCTACCTCAATAACATAAACCATACCCTGGTATAGTATATTAATTTCTGAAAGAAATCGCGCTTTAATCAGCACGTTCTTATTAATATAATTGTATATCATAACCTTGATCTTCTATAACGTCAGTAATTCCCTTTAAAGAAACCATTTTTGAATTATATGATACCTCTACTTTTTCTTCATTTAAGTAAACTTTTACAAAATGAACACCATTTAATTTTCCTACATTTCCCTCAATTGAATTTATACAATGCCCACATGACATTCCTTTCACTGTTAATACTACATTCTCCATTTCTTACTCCTCCTTATTTTATGTCAGATGATCTATTTTAATAACTAAAAAACCATACCCCTGTATAGTATATGAATTTCTGAAAGAAATCGTGCTTTAATCTGCACGTTCTGTATTAATTTTATTGTACATCATAACCTTGGTCATCAATTGTTTCTTTGATCTTATCGATACTAACTTCGTTCGGATTAAACTCAACACCAACAGTTCCAGAATTTAAGTTTACTTTAACAGTGGTTACTCCAGATAATTCGCCTACATTGCCTTCAATTGAATTTATGCAATGCCCACATTACATTCCTTTTACGTTAATGGTCATTTTTTCCACATCACTTAGTCTCCTTTTATTTTTTCATTAATTTTTGTATTGTCACCATTACCTCATCTAAAATCTCCGTATCCCCTTCTTGAACTTTTTCTAGAACACATGACTTCACGAGCGGCACTATTTAAAGCTGATTGAGTCGCAGATATTTGAATAATGACATCATCACAATACGTATCCTTTTCAATTAATCCTTTTATTCCTCGAATTTGTCCTTCAATTCAATCTTGTTACTAAATTATTTTTCACTTTATCTGAATGATGGCTCTTTCTTTCACCGTCTGATGAGCAGAAAGATCGATCTCAATAATTTTATCAAGACTTTCTGAATTCATCGACATGCTTCACCTCCTTAATAGCATAATACTATACCCCTCTATGGTATGTGAATGGTTTTTTATAAAAAGTTTTAAAATAGGTATTTGACATAGAATTTTATTTACTTTACTACGGTTTGTTCTTAAAAATACTTAAGTGTATCTATACTAACCTATTGCCTATATGACTATATTTTTCATGTTGTTGGTTAAAGATTATTATAAAAACCTTTACCAAAACGAAATTCTGATGAAATCAAAATATACCACCTAAAAGTTATAATCCTTTTAAATCTCACTCTCGATATTCAATAAATCCTTATTCAATAAAACTCCATTATCCTAAAGATACCTTTATTTGACACGTTTTGTGCCCTTTGTGCGTCCGCTTTTGTAAGACCGTCCAAGCGAAAGCGTTCCGCTTCGGCTTTTACCATTGCTTCGATTTATACTTATCGGCATCCGCCTTTCTTCACTTCGGAATCATATTGCTTTTCAAAAGTTAGGTTAATATGAGGTTGGTAGTTTTGATGTTTGATCATTTTTTTAAAATACAATTTATTAACGGCTTCAATACATGATGCGATTCTTCATTAAGAAGGATCGCTTTTTCTTTGCGGCATAATCTTAAGGGAGAGCGGGTGTCAGAAACCGATTGATAGATGGAATTTAAAGACTAATGACTCATTTACAAACTATTCAGATAAATGCATAATTAGGAATATTATGAATAAGGAGGGATTATATGTATAAAAAATCACTAACCGTACTATTAGCTGCGGGTATGGTTCTATCAACTGGTACAGTATTTGCACAAATAAACGGGGCAACAAATGCCCAGTCTGACACTGCTTTTGATAACAAAGTTATCAAAAAAATTAGTGCGGACAATATGTATAATACGATTGCCTATCTATCAGAGCAACCGAGGGCTGCTGGTACAGAAGGTGAGCTCCGTGCAGTCAAATACATAGAAAGTCAGTTTAAGAGTCTTGGTTTTGAAACAAAGATTCAGCCTTTTCCCATCTATGATACGGTGCAAAATGTAAAAGTGAAAATTGGTGACAGTGATTTAGGAGGAACACCGCGTGCCCTTAGCGGCAGTATCAGCGGAAAGGTAACGGCCGAACTTGTTAATGTTGGAAAAGCAAAGCCAGAGGAAGTTGGAGAAAATGTATCTGGGAAAATTGCACTAGTTGAACGTGGGGACATTACCTTTGTTGAAAAGGTTCAGAATGTCCTAAACAAAGGAGCGGTTGGCGTTTTAATGTACAACAACTCACCATCAGGAAATAATTTCGGACAAGTATCAGCGGGGCAAAATATACCTGCTGTAGCCATTACCCAAGCCCAAGGGTTAGAGTTGGTCGAACAGCTTAAAACTAAACAAATCACGTCCACTCTGGAAGTGGGAAAAGCTGAAAGGATCGAAAAGACATCCTACAATGTCATCGCTTCCCTAAAACCAAAAGCCAATAAAGATAATGGTCAAATCGTGACTGTTGGAGCCCATCATGATTCTGTCCCGGGCGGCCCTGGTGCAAACGATGATGCTTCGGGTGTATCAGCTGTCCTGGAACTGGCACGGATCCTGGCCAAAACGCCAATTGACACTGAAATTCGCTTCCTCACGTTCGGATCTGAGGAAAGAGGGCTCGTTGGATCATCCTACTATGCAGATTCCCTTCCCAAAGAGGATGTAGACCGCATGGTGGCTCACTTCCAAATGGATATGATAGGCGGACGTGATGCTGGCGAGGATAATCCTGCAGGCGGTTTGATTATGTATACCATTGATGGAAAGAAAAACCTTGTTACGGACCTGGGCTCCTCAGCAGGTGCCAGAACGATGGATGTTGCGATTCCTTATGGGCAGCTGGGCAGGAGTGACCACCAACCATTCCATGAGCTTGGCATTCCATCCGCCTTGTTTATCCATTCCCCTGTAGAGCCTTGGTATCACCAGCCTACAGATACACTGGATAAGATATCGAAAGAAAAATTGCAGCAAGCTGCTGAAATTGTCGGTGCCAGTGTCTACCAAATTGCCCGTCCGGAAACTCCGGCATTAACAAATGCACATGTAGCTCCTGGCAAGGTAGACTATGATTTTGATGACCGTCCGGTAGATTAAATACTTCATTGTAAGGAAATACGAGATTAATAATGGATTTTGGAGAAAATCAGGAGGGCATCTGTGTAGTTTACAGATGCTCTCTTCTTTTTATCAGCCAGCGCCTTGTGCTTAATTTTTTCACTATTTCTAAGCTCTAAGTCTAGTGAAAATCCTATATGAAATATGTAATAAAACATACATGCTTTCCAACTCCAATATCATTCCCACTGTAAATACTCAATATTATCAGTGTACCTCTCCACTACTACTTCACAGAAATAATTTCAACAATCAATAGATAGATAGAAATCCAAACAGCTCAGACTTTAAAGGATGAGAAATTTATCTTACTGAGGAGCCCTATTTTTTTCAAAGCTGAAAAATAACGAACTACAGGAATGCTATCCTGCTGGGGATCGTTGTAACCCCTGGATCTGCTTTCGGTGCCGGTGGAGAAGGGTATTTCCGAATCTCCCTCTCTGTTCCAACGGTAAGACTGATACCAAATCTATACAAAGAAGCAGCCACAACTCCTTCAAATCAAACGGACAATGTTAATAAAATCACTGTCCGTTCTATTTTTCTATCTATTCATCATCCCCCTAGCACTCTTCCTCTCCATGCAAACGCATACAAAGAAAGATCTAACCCATTTATGGTTAGATCCTTTTGTCTTTTTCATTTTTTAAACAACTTTTTCTATGCAACCTTCTGTGTCAATTCTTCAACAGGTTAAAGAGTATGATTCTTTTTAATCAACTGAAGTTCCAGTTCCTTTTTCAACTAAGACCGGAAAATTTTTGAACAATACGGCTTTTCTATGATCAAAACATCCTTCCCATTTGGATATGGCGATAGTTGCTAATGCATTCCCAATAATATTGACGATTCCGCGTGCCATATCCATAAGCCTATCGACTGCAAGAACCAAAGCTAGACCTTCTACCGGCAATCCAACAGCGACAAGCGTTGCGGATAAAACAGCAAATGATGCCCCAGGTACAGCTGCAATCCCCTTTGATGTTAGCATCAATACAAGAAGTATCGTAAACTGCTCCATAAGTGTTAAATCAATACCATATAACTGTGCGATAAACTTGAACAACCATTGCCTGATATAAAGCTGAACCGTCTAAATTAAATGTGTATCCAGTAGGAATGACAAAAGATACTACAGAGCGATCACATCCAAATCGATTCATTTTATCCATAAGCTGTGGCATTACGGTTTCCGTACTGTCAGTAACGTAACCAATAATTAATTCCTCTTTTAGGTTGCGAATCAGTGTCCACAAATTTACTTTTAAAAGCCATGCGAGGGAACCAAATATAATTACAATAAATACTATAATCGTAATGTGGTTAACGATTAGTAATTTGCCCAACGGAATGAGAGATTTAAACCCAAAGGTCGCAACGGTATTAGCCATTATGGCAAAAACACCGAACGGAGCAAACTTCATTACAAGGTGGACGAAATTAAACATCGTTTCCGAAACCCCTTGGAAAAATTGCAGCACAATTTTTCCTTTGTCTCCTGTGGAAGCCAGCGCGATACCGAACATCACAGCAAAGAATATAACAGGAAGTATTTTCCCTTCCGCTAATGATTTAAAAAGATTAGGTGAAAAAATACCGATTAAAACGTCAATAGGTTTGGTGTCTTCTGCTGTTTGCGTATATTGCTGAATATCGGCCTTTTCCAATTGGCTACTATCGATACCTACACCAGGTTGAGCCAAATTAGTGGCAACTAATCCTACAACTAGGGCTATCGTCGTTAAAATCTCAAAATAAATGATTGTTTTGAATCCTATTTTGCCCATCCGTTTCAAGTTCCCCATGCCGGCAATACTTGAAACAATAACTGAAAATACAAGAGGGATAATAACAATTTTAATCATGTTAATAAAAATCTCACCAAGAGGCTTTACGGCTTGACCATATTGCTTAGACAAAAATCCCAATAAAAGCCCCAACACCATCCCGGCGACAATTTGCCATATTAAACCTTTTTTATTCATAACTTACCTCCTTAATAGTTTTAATATTAGATACCTATGAGGTCCAGCCGTTTTTGGGGAAATTATACATTAAGACTGAAAGCCCTGCTCTACTAGGGAAGAATTCTCTTCTGTATATGAGTGTATTTGTTTAGGCCTTTTGCGTCGACTTTTCACGTATAGAATTAATGGTTGCTTGTACAGAAATACGCTCAGGATTTGTCATGATTTCAATGAGTGTTACTCCTTTAGATTTAAGTGCACGCTCAAGCGTATCTTTAAATTCTTCATCCTTTGTTACCCTAAAAGCTTGAGCTCCTAGGGCAGCCCCTAAAGAAGAAAAATTCACATCACTTAACTCAGTTCCGATCACTCGCTCCGGATAGTGTATTTCTTGATGCATGCGAATCGTTCCATACATACTATTGTTAAATACAAGTGCGATCACTGGAATATTGTAACGGACTGCCGTTTCTAACTCTTGTGTCGTCATCATAAAACCACCGTCACCTGATAATGAAACGACCGTTTTATCTGGATTTGCCAGTTTGGTACCTAAAGCCGCTGGTAAACCATATCCCATCGCACCAGATGTTGGACCAATATATGTTTTAGAACGGTTAAAGGAATAAAAATTGTGTAACCAACTTGCAAAATTACCGGCATCATTCGTAATAATTGCATCCTCTGGAAGTGTTTCCTGAAGAATTCGAATAATTTCCTTATTATCTACACTATGCTCCTTCTCCGCGTCCACTCCGTCTCCAGCATGCTTATATATTTCATTCCTCTCTTTTGCCCATTTAGACCAGCTTTTGTCCACATTCATATCAAGTAATTCTTCTAGTGCTTCCCTTGCATCAGCAACAATACCAACATGTGGACTATACACCTTACCGAGTGTCTCCTCTTCAATATCGATATGAACCAATTTCTGTTCCTGGTTTAGAATGCTATAATCCTGTGTTGTAACCTCAGATAAACGTGTGCCAATTGCCAGCACTAGGTCAGCCTGACGAAGCGTATCGAGTATAGGCACAAATGTGCCAAGTCCAGAGTGACCGACATACAACGCATGATCATTAGGAAACACATCATGACGACGGAATGACGACATTACTGGAATCTCAAATTTTTCTGCCAGTTTACGCAACGCCTGTTCTCCATTTGCTGCAATTACGCCTCCTCCAGCAAGAATAACCGGACGCTCTGATTGTTCCAGTAGTCGTTGAACGGATACGATCTCTTGCGTACCTGGACGTGGTGCCGGAACTGGGGTAACAGGTCCAAAGCTCATTTCCGCTTCTGCTACGAGAACGTCTTCCGGAAGAGCAATGACAACAGGTCCCGGTCGCCCGCTCTTTGCGATGCGGAACGCCCGCTGAACAAGTTCTGGCATACGTTCTACATCATTAATTTCCACGGTCCATTTGGCAATGTGACCGAAAAAACGATCCAAGTCTACCTCTTGAAACCCTTCTCTGCCCCGGAATTTACTATGGACTTGGCCTAAGAAAACAACCATAGGCGTGGAATCCTGGTAAGCAGTATGAATACCAATAGCTAAATTGGCACCACCTACCGCCCGCGTCGCCATGGCGACACCCGGTTTACGCTTCGCTTTCCCGTATGCCTCAGCCATAAAAGCGGCACCGCCTTCATGACGTGTAGAAATCAATTGAATGCTTTCCGTTTCATAAATGCTATCCATTAAAGGTAAATAACTTTCTCCGGGAACGCAGAAAACATGCTCAACACCTTCTAGTTTCATACATTCTACAATTGCACGTGCTCCGTTCATCGATTTTCCCATTGTTTTTCTCTCCTCTTTAGTTTCAATATTTGAAATAGCATTTCATATATAGCGCAGAACTAATCAGTAATCGTTACTTTTGTTTTAATTCGATGTATTGCTTCATACAATCTTTCAGTTGGTACGGATAAAGAGATTCTGAAATATCCCTCTCCGTATTCTCCAAATGCTCCGCCGGGCGTTACAATTACACCGGCTTCTTCAAGTAATTTGGTTGCAAATTCGCTAGAAGTGTACCCTTTTGGTACAGATGCCCAGATAAAAAAACTTCCTTTCGGTGTATCGGATTCAATTCCTATTTCCCGAAGCGCCGCAAGCATTCCTTCCATCCGCTCTATATATATCTGATTGTAATCTTCTACGCAATATTGTTCAGACACAAGTGCAGTGGCAGCAGCTTTTTGAATGGGAAGGAACTGGCTTGTATCCATATTACTCTTCACAACCGATAGCGATTGAAGAGCTTCTTTGTTTCCTACTGCGTACCCAATTCTCCACCCTGTCATGCTATATGTCTTTGAAAGAGAACCAAACTCAACGGCAATCTCCTTTGCGCCTTCTACCTGCAGAATGCTTGGAGCTGTATATCCATTAAATGTAACCATTTGATATGCAGCATCATGTGCAACGACCATTTGATTACGTCGAGCAAAATCCACGGCTCCCTGGAAAAAAGCTAAATCCGCTGTAGCGGCCGTTGGATTTCCCGGATAATTCAAAAACATTAGCTTCGCTTTTTCGACTTCTTGCAAGGGAATTGATGTAAAATCCGGTAGATATCCATTTTCTTTTAATAGCGCCATACTATAAGGAATGCCATTGGCCAGATAAGTAGCCGTTCGATATGTGGGATATCCCGGGTCTGGAAGCAATACAACATCCCCTGGATCAATTGATGCAGTAATAAAATGAGAGATTCCCTCTTTTGAACCGATTAGTGCAAGAATTTCCGTCTCTGGGTCCAAGTCAACATTAAAACGATCTTTATAAAATTGGGCCACCGCTTTTCGGAATTCTAGACAACCACTGTATCCAGGATATTTAAAATTATCCGGGTCTTTCATTTCCTCAATTAATCGATCTACAATGTGCTGTGGAGTAGGCAGATCTGGACATCCAATGCCTAAATCAATTATTTCTACTCCTTGCTCAATTAAATTTTGTTTCTTTTTATTAATCTCATTAAACAAATAAGGGGGGACATTCTTAACACGCTTCGGTTTTATAAACATTTTTTCTCCTTTCTGTGCAATCCCAATTCAATATTCAAAAGGGAATTTTATATTTCATTTCAATTATTGAAACGGCATTTCTTTTTTATAATTTAATAATAAAACAAATAAACTAAATATTCAAAAGTTTTGTAAAATAATGTTATATATTTTTGTTCTTTACCTTTCTTTCATTTTTAATAAATTTCTATTTATCATAATATTACAAAAAAATCGTTTCGATATTTGAAACACCATTTAAAATATGATTAAATATTTGATAGATATGAACCGTTTAAGGGGGGGGAAATATGAACCAAAGTGTAATTAAAGCACTTAAGTTGCTGGATTTTTTTTTAGAAGAAAAAAAAGAGTTAACACTAAGTGAAATAGCAACAAAATCTGATATGCCAAAGCCATCAGCCTATCGATTCCTTACCTCTCTGGAGGTATGTGGTTTTTTGATAAAGACAAAGAATACCGAACAAGATGTTCGCTACCGTTTGGGTCTAAAGCTGCTTGAATTAGGTAATATAGTCTCAGAACAATTAGATTTACGTACCATTGCTTTGCCCTGGATGAGAGAACTTTGTGCTGACATTAATGAAGCTGTACATCTGGTTATACTCGATGGAGATGAAGCTGTATACATCGAAAAAGTAGAAAGCAGCCAAGCGGTACGGCTGCATACAAGGGTTGGGAAACGTTCTGAGTTATATATCGGTTCCGGTCCAAAATTGTTGCTTGCTTATTTGCCCGAGACAGATCGTGAAACTCTTCTGGAAAAAATGACTTTTACTAAATTCACGCCGTATACAATTAAAAATAAAGAAATTCTGTATAAGGAAATTGAACAAATACGGTGTAATGGTTATTCCATTAGTAAGGGTGAGCAGGATGAAGAAACAATAGGTATTTCCTATCCTGTACTTGACTATACGGATAAGGTTGTCGCTGCGCTTACTGTAAGTGGTCCGAATACGAGAATGCAGGAGAAAGTTGAAGAAACTATTCGAAAGAAAACAAAAGAAACTGCCAGTCAAATTTCTCATGAACTAGGATATATAGAAACGGACGTTCTATAGAACAGGATATACTAACCGCTGTTATTTAGAAGAATTTTTTTACGGTGGAAATGACATTAGTTTCATGCTAAAAATGATCGTTTTTGATGAGCTTTTTAGCATACAAGAAAATAAAACGGTTAAATCACCTGACCCAAAATTTTATTACAATGCGTCTTTGTCAGAAAAGGTATTTAATTTAACATTAAACAGAATATGTTAGGAGTTAATGAAGAAAATTATTGAAGTTGCTATAGTGAGGAATCCAAATGTGTTGGTTGAAAATATAAGTGAATATTATATTGCTGATAGTGTCATTTACGATGAATGAATCTTATTTTGTCGATAAAATGTATGATTTTGCATTCAACAAACCATCCTACCTAGCAAAAATAAAACGAGATTTCTCCGCATAGTTGATTTAAATACGTTGACTAGTAGGTCCAAAGAAAAAACTTGGCTTTAAATACGTTACTAAGTTAAAGTATTAAGTCATCCAATTGGTTGTTTATTTTTTCTTTTTAATAAAGCCTAAATTCGTTTCTCTATTACTAAATGTTTGAAACCGATTGACGTTTAACGTCTAATAGGTTTTATTAAGAATGTAAGTTACCTCACAAGTTTTACCTTCACACCTCCCGTGAATACAACTTGATTAAACCTACCTTTACCTTAGTTCGACATTTTATTTTCCTCCCTCACACATCGAAGAAGGCAGCCACCCCCGGCTGTCTTTTTCATATTTCAAAAAACCAAGAAATAATTTACTTATTCTGGTATTATTTGCATATGATACATAAGTATTTTGAGGAGGTTACAAAATGATGTTGGGAGTTCCACTTCTTATTGCATGTGTTCCAGGGATACTGGTGATACTTTTATCTTGGTGGTTTAGGAAATTAAACCTCTCTTTATTTGTAAGGCTATTACCAGGCATATTAACCGTTATAACTTCAATTATTTTGTTTTACATTGGTTTTGTGTACATTAGAGGGTTTGTAGGAGCTGGATATGGAATACTGGCTTTCTTTTTACTTCCCTTTGCAGTTGTAGCTTCGATTATTGCAAGAAAAAACAAAGGTGTGCAAAGCTAGAATTTTGTTCGGATAAACTATGAAAGTAGGAATATATACAATGATTAAAACAAAAAAGAAAACAATTGGTGAAATGACAAATAGCCGGATGCGTTGGGCGTTTGACCCCTCCACTCGTGTTATTAAAAACAAAAAAGGCAAAGGTTCTTATAACCGGAAAAAAGAGCAATCCTATTAGGATGCTCTTATTTTTTTTTATTCGATTATTTCTTCATGGCGGTAAGGTAACTCAATTTCTCTTAAGGTGGGTACTTGATCCCCTGCTGTTTTTAGTATTGTTTTAACATATACAGCTTGCAGCGGTTGGAATATATCTGTTGAAAAATTAAACTTCTCAGATAGGCCCTCATCAAAATATAATTCGTGTTTTGCTGTGTAATCATTAAATGGCGGGCACCCTACTGGTGTTGTAACATTTGGTGAACCAATACTAGCAAACCTTCGATCTGTTCCCTCTAAAGAAAACTTCGTTACAAATTCTGCAGTATCTTGTGAATACTCACGGTACTCAACAATGATATCTTGGAATCCATACAAAAAGACCCTCTTATTATCATTACGGAACCAGTACGGTTGATACCATTCCTTAATGAACCAACCTGCCCCGTCGTATTATAAGGCCAGCCAGAAAATATTTCTGGTTGACCATTTTTTATATCGATATATGATAACGGTAGCTGAGGTAGAACGTACCTGCCCGTGGGGCTTAAGATCCCGTCAACTAAACAGTTCGCCCCCTACTTGCTTAAACATGATTTGGCTGGTTGGGACCAAGATCTCGTATAACAAGCGAAGCTATGATACTACAAGAAGGATTAGGGGTTACCGGCAAATATTATGTTTTTGGAGGAGATAAAAAATGAATCCAGTGGTTGGTCTGGATGTAGCTAAAGGTGAAAGTCAGGTTCAAGCGTACTTGGATAAGAAGAAGCCTTATAAATGAAGTTTTAAAGTAGGACATACCATTGAAGGGCTAGAGAGCTTACACCGATATCTTAGAGAGATAGAAAACTTAACAGGAATTCGACCTCCGGGCGTTTTAGAGTCTACTGGGCATTATCATACTCCAGTTGTTCAGCATTTAGAGGAAAGAGGTTATTTACTAATTATCATTAACCCACTTGTCTCCTATCGAGCAAGAGCTCATCACTACGAAAGGTAAAGACAGATGTGATTGATGCTTACCTTCGTAATCTTACATGACAACACGAGAATGTAACGGGTATATATGTACAAACGAAACTTCAATTTCAAGCAGTTCTTGATCAGGTTTTCCCTGGGTATCATGGGGTTTTTGGAGGCTTATATTCAGTTGTCTCTATACTAACCTTTTTAGAATATCCTACATCTAAAGATGTTTTGGTAGTCGATGAAGAAGCATTAGGTAATAAAACCGATAAATTATGTACAAGTCGTTCAAGTAAGTGGGCAAATACAAAGGCAAAGAAACTTATAGCTGCAGCAACTAAAAATCCCTTTAAGTCACAAACGTCTTGGAACAGATTCCATTCGTTAAGCAAATACTTGCATTAAAGGAATCAGCGAGATTTCCCTGGCGGCAATCTTAGGAGAAGCTGGAGATCTGAGTGGGTTCGCTCATGGGAATGCGCTCCTTCGTCATGCAGGATTGCATCTCGCTGAAGCAAGCTCTGGGAAGTGGAAGTGGCTATTTTTGTATCCAGAACCCCTTAACGTTGACCAGTGCCTAATAAGTTATGTCCACAACCGTGGTCAGGACCGTCTCCGTTTATTACTACTGGTTCATGTGAAGTTGCTCCTTTTGTTGGCTTAGACTTGAAAGCGCGTCGAATTCGCCTAAAATACCGATAATTGGATGTCCTGAACCATACAAGGCGATAAACTCAGTGTCTAGTCCCGCAACGCCATATTCTACAGTGAAGCCTTCTTGTTTTAATGCTTCAGCTAGTGCTTTGGATGATTTTTTCTCCAAAGTGAATTTCCGGATTTCCCCAAATGTAATCGCTACACGAACGAAATGAATCTTTTTTTGCTCAATTATTTCTTTCACTAATTGAGTGAAATTAGCTGTTTGAGTTCATGAACCTCCTTAAAATCCTGCCTCTTGAAAGGCTGGCCTTTCTATTTTTTTCTTTGTACGAATTGTGCTGATTGTAATCATACATAATACAGCGGCCGCTATTAACATCCAGAAGGCTAAATCGAAGCTTCCTGATTTGTCAACAATGAAGCCGATGACCATAGGTGCAATAAAACCAGCTAACTGGCCACCCACATTAACAAAGCCCATAGCAGAACCAGCAACTGCAGTAGGTATATTTTTTAGTAATAGTGCATTTAATAAAATAATGACTATTGCACCGGACAGGCTTACAACAGTTTCACAAATGATAAAAACCACAATGCTTGAAGCAGAAAACATGAAAAACGTTAGGATTGCCATAATACCTGTAATAACGATTCCAAGATATTTCTCTTTACCTTTTGGCATTAAATCCATAATGTAACCGGCAGCTAACATACCGACAAATGAAGCAATGCCCGGAATAATTTGAATCCAACCAATTGAAACTAAATCTAATCCTCGCTCTTTTGATAAGTAACTTGGCAGCCAAGAAATAAGTCCCCAAGAAATAGTATAAATTGCAAAAGACGAAAAAAACAAACTCCACAATAATGGAATTTTAAGTACAACTTTTAACGGATTTTCAGTTTGTTGCAGTGGTTGTCCTGTTTCTGTTGTTGTCACGTGCGGAACTTTAAAGTAGAAAAAATAAAGTATTACAAACAATATACCGGAGCCTCCCATGAGAAAAAACATCCAGCGCCAACCAATAGAAACCATTAAATAGGTAGCAAAAATCGGTGTTAAAATCCCTATTATCCCACCGCTTGATAGTAGAATCGATTGTGCCCGAGAACGCTCTTGCTCAGGAAAGACAGTCGAAATTGCTTTTGTAGACGCTGGCATAAAGCCACCTTCCCCAAGACCAAATAAGAAGCGAATCACTATTATCATCATGAATGAATTTACAGCACCAGTTAGACCTGTAAATAGGGACAATAATAACATTGAACTCGTGATTACTTTCCTTGAACCAAATTTATCCGCTAGCCATCCCCCGGGCATTTGCATAATGGCGTATCCTAAGAAGAAACTACTAAGAACAAACCCCTGTGTTGTTGCTTTTAAAGATAAATCTGCCGAGATGTCGACAATCGCATAGCTCATGACAAATCGATCGAGATTCCCGAGTGCCCAACCAAAAAATAACAGTGCTAAAATAAACCATTTCTTGTTCATAAAAACCTCCTTTATTCATAATTCAGATTACACTTAATCAAATTCCTATATTTTCTTTACATTTTTCTTTTAAAATAACGGCTTTGTTAAAGTTAGTGTTGATAATTGGGTCAAAATATCATAATTGATGCTCACAAGGCTCAATCATGTTTGTAATCCCAATAACGAGACGTTCCTGTTTGGAAGGGATGAATTGTATATATCATATTTTGCATCATGATAACTTTTCTTCTAAAAAGACGGCTGATTTTTATTTCCTCTGGATCAGAGACGCCTTTATTCTTTGCCAATTTCGTACATATCCTGGCGATAGCTATCTATACTTAACTCAAGTGCATTTCTTTAAATCGTGAACAATTTTCCATTCTGCCGTCTATCAAACTTTTTAATCCTAAAATCCTGCAAATTTCAGACACAATAAAAGTCTTTATCCTCTGGTTTTCTGATACTCTGACAACAGGAAATCAACACTATTCTTTAACATAGCCTTAATACTTAATAATAGAATGATATTGAGCAGTTGAATCTTTACATAATGAAATTAACGGTTTCTTCCAACTCATCATCTGCATCCGGGGATTTCCCCAGCTCGTAAACGATTTCCCCGTCAATCATCGTCATTTCAACCCTTAATTGATCAATACTGTCGATTGTTACATCTAATATTCGGTCGTTTAGCACAACCAAATCGGCTAATTTCCCTACCTCGATGCTTCCTTTTCGATCTTCCTCGAAGCTTGCGTAGGCTCCGCTCCAGGTGTACATCCTAATCGCTTCCATGACGGAGATTTTCTGCTCTTCCCCAACTACCGTGCCGGACGGCGTCAGTCTGTTGACCGCCCCATGAATGCCGATAAGCGGATTGCAGTTCGAGACCGGGCTGTCCGAGGCACCTGCTACAACAATTCCCGCTTTCAAGCAGGATCCAATTGGGTAAAAATAGTCCCTGCGAGCGCCGAAGTGCTTAATGTATATATCTCCGAACTCGGTGAAAAAGTTCGGGTTAGGAACGGTCACTATGCCCAATTTAGCCATTCGCTCGATGAGATCGGGCATTGCTAAACCCGCATGCTCGATTCGATGTCTGTGATTGTCTCGCGGATATTGCCTAAGCGCTTCTTCGAACGTATTCAGTAACATCTCGATCGCCCAATCACCCTGGGCGTGAGCAGTAATTTGATAACCGTCGCGATGGGCTGCGATGAGAGCATCGTTCATATTTTCTTGCGTGTAATACAGAATGCCGCTGTCTTCAGGATTGGTCTCATACGGCTGACGCGTCGCAAGCGTCGGCACGCTTGAGGCGCCGTCTATAAAAATTTTCGCCGGACCGATACGAAACCGCTCGTCGCCGAGCCCAGTCGACAGGCACGTCTGTCTCATACGGTTAAAGTTAGGCTCGTGAACGACCATTGCATACACCCGAACCTTTAAGCGACCAGAACGAACCGATTGCTGCAGGATGCGCATATTGACCG
Organism: Peribacillus aracenensis; assembly: GCF_025175645.1. Taxonomy (NCBI): domain Bacteria; kingdom Bacillati; phylum Bacillota; class Bacilli; order Caryophanales; family Bacillaceae; genus Peribacillus; species Peribacillus aracenensis. Next base: position 54,315 of record NZ_JANZMJ010000013.1, on the reverse strand, counting down.
GCTCGAACCCACCGGCATCATGAATTGTCGTAATGCCTAACGATACGAAATCGCGCGAAGCGATTTCCGCCGCTCTGGCCAAGTCCTGTTCCGTCGGATTCATGGCATGTTTTACCGGATCCATGGCTGCTTCCACGAGTAGCCCGTTTAATCTCCTGGACTCGTCCCGACCGAACACTCCACCTTCCGGATCGACCGACTGTTCGTTTACGCCTGCCAATTCCAACGCTTTACTGTTCGCAATCATAATGTGGCCGCATGTTCGTATAATTAGAATCGGGTGTTCCGTCGACACCTCATCATCCAGCTCATGGCGGGTCAAATACCGTCCTTCTAACATAGCCCTTTCGTTGTAGCCTGTTGCTACGATCCAACTTCCCGCAGGAGTAGACACCGCCTTCCTTTGCAATTTACCGATAATATCTACATTCGATTGGATAGAAGCGTCTTTGCAATTAATCGCCAACCTTGTTCTTCCATAACCGATCAGATGCAAATGCGAATCGATAAATCCGGGCAAAAGACTCCTACCTTGTAAATCGATCACCTTGGTCCGCTCTCCGATCCAATGTTTGATTTCCTCGTTCGTCCCGACAGCTTCAATTCGGTTACGTTTAACGGCAACTGCTTCTAGGATCCGATTGTCTGAATCGACGGAAATGACTTGTCCATTTACAAATACAACATCAGCAAACATATGATCACCTCTTATTTTTCTGTAATCAAAATCTAATGACAATGCTTTTGTGGGGTTCTAGTTTATCAGCCAATTCAGCCTACAAAACGAATTGATTTCCACTAAGCTTCTACTTGATTCATAGAATCGGCATTAATAATACTGTTTGAAGGATAATTAAAAACCAATGCAATAAACATCTGCCCCCTTCAATCATGGGCATTGCCCCTCCCGGGATTACCTCTTCCACAAACTGATGGATAAGATACCCTTTGCCTCATCCCTCCAGATAATGCATAAGGGTACTCCTTCAACATTTCGTCCGTTCTGGGAATCCCAACTTTGTTTAACATTTCTATTGCGTATTCTTTTGCATCCTTTGAATTCATTTTTAAATGGAGTTTGATTCCTTCGATTATTTGATTACCTATAGTGAAAACAGGATTTAAGGAAGTCATTGGCTCCTGAAAAATCATCGATATTTCAGGAGCCTTATTTCTCTTAGGCGGGATTCCGTTACTTTTGTAATAAGATTTGACCCTCTTTTACTTTGCCATTTTTTCCGAGCAAACCAATAATCGACAATAAGGTTACACTCATTCCGCACCCAGATTCACCAACAATACCGATTGTTTCACCGGGATTGACAGTAAAACTCACATCTTCAACGGAGATTACTTCTTTTTTATCTGATTGAAATGTAATTTTCACATGATCAACTTCAAATAAGGGCCCATTTACTCACCAAACATTTCGTATTAAACTTTTATTTTTTAGGAATATTCTGTCTCATCTTGGAGTATTGGATAGCAACTTAGTTACACTGATTGGTAAACATGATGGATAATAAAAGGTTGGATGAACTTATAAAAGTATATTGGCTAAATAGGCATCTATTGAATTTGCGAAAGTAAACCATTTTTTGAATCATCAAGAAACGTTTTCTGGTGTTCGTTAAGATAATGGTAAGTCAGACTTAACATCGTTTTCCCAGCAATCACCAAGGCTCGCTCATCTATATCAAATTTCGGATGATGGTGTGTGAACATTTCGCGGCCATCTGGATTAGCAGCCCCTACATGAAAGAATGCTCCTGGTACATGCTCAAGATAAGCTCCAAAATCTTCCCCCCCCGTTATCGGAGGCATTTCCGCCACTTTGTCGGCTCCTAATAGATCCTTGGCGACTTTAAAGAAAAGGTCTGTCTCTTTGTCATGGTTGACAACAGGAGAATATCCGCGCTCATATCGAATCTCTGCCTTTGCGTGAAGAGCAGTGCAAACTCCTTCAACGATTGTTTTGAACTCTCTTTCAAGATAATCTCTGACTTCCGGATCAAAGGACCGTACCGTCCCAGTAAAATGGGCCTTGTCAGAAATGACATTGTTAGCAACACCAGCATGGAAGGAACCAACAGAAAGAACGGCTGTTTTTATTGGATCTACTTGACGGCTGACCAACAGCTGAAGTTGATTGATCACTTGTGTTGCAACAATGATGGAGTCAACCGTTTCATGTGGGGCAGATCCGTGTCCGCCCTTGCCATAAATCGTTACCTCAAAGGAATCTGCTGCAGCCATCACCGGTCCTTTTCTTGTTCCGACAAATCCGAGGGGAGCAGGTGATGCCAGGTGATAGCCAAAAATCGCATCTACTCCCTCCAGACATCCGTCGGCGATCATCTCAACAGCTCCTCCAGGTGCCTTTTCTTCCGCATGCTGATGGATTAAAACGACATTTCCAGACAATTCTTCCCGAACCTCACTTAATACCTTAGCAACACCAAGCAGTGTAGCTGTATGCCCATCATGTCCGCAGGCATGCATGACACCGGGAACTTTAGATTTATAAGGTACATCCTTTTCATCCTGTATCGGCAGGGCATCAAAATCCGCTCTTAGCGCCACTGTTTTCCCAGGATTCCCCCCTCGAATGATGCCGACAACGCCGCGGCCGCCCACACTAGTTCTTACCTCAATTCCTAAATCAGTAAGAATTTTCGCGATAAGTTTTGGTGTCTCTACCTCCTCAAAAGAAAGCTCAGGATATTGGTGGAAATACCTTCTCCATTCCACCATTTGATCGTACAAGTCTTCTAATTTTTGATGCCAGTTATTTATTACCATAGGTCCTCCTTTTTAAATCATGTTTTTTTAAAAGATGGTTTATATTAAACGAAATCTTTACGACATTTCGTTTAATAAACTTTATTCTAAAGAAGTGGTCGGCGTATACTCCGACATCTGTGAGTGAACTCACAACAACTTAAGAAATGGCTATTCCAATAAATCAGGCTGTTCTTTGACGATTCGACTCCATAGAGGCTGGAACTGAAACCAACCCGTTTGCGGAGATCCGACATAGTTACTTGTACGCTCTGCATGATGTTCGTCAATGAGTACAGGATTACCGACTGATTCCGCCATTAGTTGCGCTTGACAGGAACGTTCCATTGTGATGAACCACCATGCACACTCATCTACCGTTTTCCCAACAGTGAGTAAACCATGGTTACGCAAGATAACCGCTTTATGAGGACCAAGCGCTTTGCCTATACGTCTTCCTTCCTCAAGGTCATGGACCACACCTGTGTAATCATCAAACACCGAATGATCCTTGTAAAAGGCACAGGCATCCTGCGTGATGGGGTCGAGCAAACGTCCCAGGGTCGACCACGTTTTCCCGTATACGGAATGCGAATGGGCCGCAGCAATAATATCCGGACGTGCAGAATGTACTTGGGAGTGAATAGTGAACGCTGCCCGATTAACAGGCCTCTCCCCTTCTACCACATCACCATTGTGATTAACCAGGATCAGATCAGAAGCCTTGATTTGGCTAAAGTGCATGCCGAACGGGTTCACCCAGAAACAATCTTTTTCTCCCGGATCTCTTGCCGTGAAATGACCGGCTACGCCTTCATCAAATCCAAATTTGGAGAACAAGCGAAAAGCAGCTGCAAGACGTTGTTTGGTATGTTTCCGTTCTTCTTCAACAGAACTGAAAGTCGGTGGTTCTTTAAAATTTTTTGTTACCATATTTTATCTATCCTCCTTAAATTTTGGCCTCTACCAAATGGGTTCGGTCAAGCTCCACCACAGATTTTCTGCCGAAAAGGGCCATTGTTAAATCCATATCAGCGATGAGATTCCGAATAACCTGTTGGACACCTTGTTCACCTGCTAATGCCAATCCTTAGGCATAAGATCTTCCCAGGAGAACAGTAGACGCCCCCAGAGCCAATGCCTTTACTATATCTGCACCGCGTCTAATGCCACTGTCAAATAGTACAGAAACTTTTCCCTGGGCAACGTCACACACTTTTGGCAGCGCATCTAGTGCCGCTATCGCCCCATCCACCTGCCTCCCACCATGGTTAGATACGATTAAACCGTCCACGCCGTAGTTTAACGCCACTTCTGCGTCTCCAGGGTGAAGAATTCCTTTCAACAAGATTGGTAATTTCGTGTGATCACGGAGAAACTTTAAGTCTTCCCATGTCAGACTGGTATCTCCAAATTCTGCGCCCAAAGGGAAATCGCACCTCTCATATCCTCTTTAGGCGGTTTCTGTAACTTTGCACAAAAAGCAGGATCATTCAAATAGTTACCGAGTCCTTCTTCAAACGAGAATGGATAATACGTATTTGCAAGATCAAACTCTCGACATGCGATCATCGGGGTATCTAGTGTAACAACAATGGCGGAATAACCGGCCGCTTCTACACCGTCGATCGCTGTGACCACCCACCCATCGATAATGTCCAATCCCATTCGGTATTACCGGGTCATATTTGCTACTGCCAGCCTGCTGACTTAATCGGGCTAAGGCATCTTATTCCCCAAGGATAGCGATGACAGATTTCCCGAGAAGGGAGTTAAAATACATCGCCCATACTTAGAATTATGGAAGTATCCAGTCAACTTCACTAAAATACCAATGCTGATTAGTCAGTATATAAATAACTCTACTATTTAACTTTTTAAAAAATCTGGTTTCATGTAATTAGGATTGGGATATTTGTAGAATCCTTCTCCTGATTCTTTTCCAAATTTCCCTTTATCGATAAACTCTGTTTTTAACCACTCAGCAACTTCAGCAGCTTGATTATCACCAGCTTTTTCTTTTTCAAGAAGGGCATTGTATGGAGTATTAAAACCAATAACATCATAAGCACCAAACGGACCTATAGGAGAACCAGAAGCTATCATCCAAGTCTTATCAACCGTTTCAGGATCAGCAATCCCTTTCATCACCAAACACGTAGCAGCCTCCAAATACGGAACTAATAAAGTATTTAGAATATATCCTGGCTGTTCTTTGTATAGGGGTATAGCCACCATACCAATCGCTTTTGCAAATTCAATCACTTCATCAAACACTTTCATGTCGGTTTCCTTGTGTTTCATGATTTCTGCCGTATTGTTTTTCCAAATTTCATTTGCAAAATGTAAAGCCAAAAATTTTTCTGGGCGTCCTGTCGCTTCCGCAAATTGGCTTGGTAATAATGTAGAGGAGTTTGTCACAAATGTGGTCTTCTCAGGTGCAACTTTCCCTAACTCCTTATAAAAATCAACTTTAATTTGAACTACTTCAGAAATGGCTTCAATCAAGAGGTCAGCATTGGACACAGCTTTCGATAAAACACTGCAAAAAGAAATGCGATTATAAGCCGAATTCACTTCTTCCTCTAAAGCTCCTAAATCTTCTTGATAACGCTGTTCTAAATTTCTGATTCTTACCTTTGCACGTTCTAATGCTTCATCATCAATATCATATACTGTTACATTGAATCCCTTAAACGCCGTTTGAAAGGCAATCTGACTTCCTAAAACACCACTACCAGCAATGGTTATATCCATATATTCCATACTTTCATTCTCCTTTTTCATCCTTTTCAAGGTTCCTGTTTACACTTGTCATGACTATTTTTGAAGATTTACAGGTGAAACCTATTTACCAAATGAAATTAGTATACTTGTCCTAATGTATAGTTCTTTATATTGGATTTGGAAAGGGATCGCCTGGCCTTTTCTATTGTCTATATGGTTTAAAATTGAACATTCCCAGTGTTTCTCGTCCTCTGATTTAATTAATGCAATGCTACTGATACGATAAAATTGAATTAATATATTTACATATATAATTGAGTACTCATCTCGCACTTTCTTGTACACGATTTTTGAAGGCATGATATATTGCCTTTAAAAATCGTGTATTATTACCAACTTTGTTGTTTTAAAGATGGAGTATTTCTCCCTATGAACGACCTCATCGACTGTTATTTCAGACCATCTACCATTAGGACAATTGCCCTATGAGATGAAAGACACTAGCATCCTAGTATTGAATATGGATTGAATTAATATATTGTTACATCAACCGGTTTGATACCGTTTTCCGCACAATATTCGTGATATTTCTCCAATACTGTTTGCGAATTGCTGGTAAATAAGGTGTTACCGTTTTCATCTTTAAATTCCAGTGCGCCATCAATGACAACAAATGTTATTATATCTTCATCTTGAGACATAGCCACTGGCCTATGCAGTGAACCAGCAGGTTCAAATACAACGTCCCCTGGTCCTGATACCCATTCATCTTCAATATACTTCCATTTACCTTGAATAGTATAGACAATTACAGTGCCATGATGAAGATGGGCAGGCACGTCTTGATCACCTCCAGGGCTTTTGGAAAGCACAATATATTGACCTGTTATTGGGTTTACCTTACATAATTTTGTTTCCATACCACCTAATCCAGTCGGAACCCAAGGCAACTCCTTGGGGTCAACATAATTAGACGCCAGTATGTTATTTGTAATTTTCATTATTATTCCCTCTTTCCATTTGTTTTTGGCTTTTTCTCTCAGCTATTCTTCTACCGAACAAACTGTACATCATTACTGTAAGCATCGAAAAAAACAAATATTATATTGGTAGTGCAAACCTCCTACCCTTTATATTTTTTAGAATATTCAATATATTCACAAATATAGTGTACCAATTAATTACAATCTGATAAAATAGCTATTAATCATGATAAACATGACTAACAATCATATATAGAAAGCAAGTAATGGACAAGTTGGTCATAAGTTCTTGCAAACCCTTCTACACCATTTCTTGTGATCTCCCAAAGGTCTTGGTTTCCTCCTCTGTTTGGGATACATGCCCTCCACTCATCGCAAGAGTAAGCTGCGATTATTAAACAAAAAAATCATTGATTTCGATCAAAAATTAAGGATTTTTGGCATTTTAATGGACTTAGGGATACTATAATCTATGGTTGCATTGGTGAAGAAACGCACCCTTTCGTATTATAAGGTCAGCCAGATATTTAAAGTGTACCCATTGTAAAGTACATTTTAAAAAAAGTTCACATGGAGAAGATGATTCTGTATTGAACAGGATCTATTTTTGGGAACAAGGATTCATAATAAAATATATAGAAGGATACGGGGAATGATCCATGCATATTGAGCAATTGGAATATATCGTAGAAATATCAGAAACCGGTTCATTTTCTGTTGCTGCAGAAAACCTTCATGTAACCCAATCCGGTATCAGTAAATCAATCGGAAAACTTGAAGAGGAATTAGGGATCAAAATATTTAACCGGTCACGGTCAGGGGCTTTGCCAACTGAGGAAGGAAAAACTGTAATTGAAAAAGCGTATGAGGTAATAATCAAACTTCAAGAATTCAGGAAAACAGCAAAAATACAATCGAGTCAAGTGCTTGAAGATCTGAAAATATCTGTATATCCACTTCTTATAGAATCTATATTTAAAAGCCTGTCGTCCTTTAAAGAGGACAACCCACACATCCAAATTGAAATAAAAGAAGCTCCTTCACATATCATTATTGAAAAAATCAAAAAAAAATCGGTTGATATTGGGCTCACGTATATCACTAAACAGATAATAGAGGATGAGGAATTAGATTCTGAGGTATTATTAAATAGTAAAGCGAAAATATGTGTAAGTAAAGACTCCCCATTGGCTTCTAAAGATTACTTGACGCCCCAAAATTTACTCAATCAGTCTATCATTTTATATGATTCAAAGGAAATGAGAGAGGAAATGCATAATTTTTTAAAAAATTACGGGAAAATGAATGTATTGTGTGTTACAAATAACGTTAATTTGATTAGACAATTTGTTGCAGAAGGATCAGTCATTTCCGCTACTTCTGACATATTCTTAAGAAACAATCCTTATATATCATCTGGGAAGATCATCCCAATTGATTTATTGCAATATTCCAATACATCAATATCCATAGGATGGGTAAGATTGAAAGAAAGAATGATTACGAAATCTACTAAAACATTCTTAAAACATTTGAAAGATCAGTTCCTAATAGGTAACTATTAGTTGCGTTAAACAATTTAGGCTGTTAGTTATTTCCCAGATAGAATCTGTAAACTCAAGCTAAAAGGTTCTGGTGCAAATATGACCTGTTAGAAACATAGAATCTCAATCTCCTATGAATTATGAGGCTACTCCAAATAAGTGAGACGTTATAGATATTTTCAAGAAACTTCGAAATCACATTATATATTATATAATTAAATGCATCCCATTTTATTCTCTGTTACGGTTCTTACTGTTCATCAGACATAATTAGAGAATAAAAGCCTCTAGGTTCATCTTAGAGGCTTTTATTTATTGTATCTCATTGCAAAGAGCATTCTTGCCTTATGAGACGATAAAAATTACCACTCTATCAATTGCATCATCTTTAATGAACAAACCCACCTGTTAGCATTCCTGTAGAGCGTTAAATATCGGCTTTGAAAAAAAAACAGAGCTCCTCAGTATGATGAGAGTACACACAAACCAAAACTCATCTTAAGGAGGAAGCTCTACTATGAACTTTAAAATACAAAACAAACAAAATCAAACTAATTGAAAGAATCACGAATCGTCATCTTGTTGTAGTAATTGATATTGCACAACAATTTCATGTTGCTCGAGCTGTTAACTATCGAGGAATTGTGGTCGGTCATCCTCTAACCTTTGAAAATAACAATGAGGGGTATACTATATTTCTAATTTGGATTAAAGAACTTAAACGAATAAACCGTTTAGACACAGCCATCGTGGGCATGGAACCTACCATTACTGGTTGAATCTATCAAAATGGTTATTTGAACAAAACATTGAAGTTGTTACCGTAAATCCGCACCTTGTTACTATTAAAACGTTAATAAGTGGAAGAACATAGTTATAAATCTGATGGGAACCGTATTTGTTTGTTTAACATAATATTTTTTCTTATATCTGATTAACTTTTTTCAAACTTTATTTATTTATTTATTTATTTATTGTGTAGTATTCCTAATCATTAAAATATATTACTTCTGTTAGGATTTACAACCTTGCTTTTCCCTGAAAGCCTCTTTAGCTTCTTTTTCAGTGTCAAACTCAAATATTTGAATGTTGTTCATTAAATGAACAGTTCTGAGTTGGGAGTTGTGGCTAACATTGACCCGTCATCAAACTTCTTTGCAGATGGGAATGGCCCTATTGTAAACGGAAACAACTATGAATACCCCCTCGGGTTTACAATAAATGTAAAAGCACTTAAACAAAAGAAGCAACAGATTGTATATCTGTTGCTTCTTCTTGTATGATTTCGCCTATTGCTATTAATGGTTAATTCTTCAATACTTTTTGTTATTTAAATATTTACTTGTCTTTTGCAACAGCTTTTATTTTATTTTATTTGACGAACAGAATGATTTACCTTTTCTCTGTTATTCTTCCTTGCCTGCTGCCATATTCATGTTCGCTTCGACATTATCCTGACTGATGGTTGTAAATGGTAAATTTCTCTTTCCAGAGAAATTCTCAAGCAAGTCTTTGACATCAATTCCCGAAGATGCCTTTAATGACTCCTGCAATGTGGCCATTAAATCCGTTGCATATCCAGTCACTTTATTGGCCCCGCCATTCGCACCGCTTCCACCTGTATCCACTACAGTGATCTTGTCGATATTACTAAGCGGGCTTGCCACTTGTTTGGCATACTCCGGAAGCATTTTCAAGATCATATCCATGACGGCTGCCTGACCGAACTGTTCAAATGCTTCGGCAATCTTCTGCTTGGCTTCGGCCTCTGCTACCCCTGTTAACCGGATGATTTCCGCTTCTGTCGTACCTTGTGCCCTTTGTGCGTCCGCTTTAGCAAGACCGTCCATGCGAACGCGTTCCGCTTCGGCTTTTGCCATGGCTTCGATTTTATACTTATCGGCATCCGCTTCTGTAATCTGTTTCATCTTGTTAGCGGAGGCTGCCTGCTCGACTGCATAACGGTCGGCATCCGCCTTTTTCTTCACTTCGGAATCATATTGCTTTTCACGGCGAAGGATTTCTTTTTCCTCTAGCTCGATTTGCTTTTGCCGTTCGATGATCCTGATTTGCATTTCCTGCTCGGTTACATCCTGTTTGGAGCGGGCGGTTTCCAGATCGTAAGCTTGGTCAGCTCGTGCTTTGGCAATATCCTGCTCGCGACGGTATTCCGCAACCTTCAGCTTGTTGATTTTCTCGGCTTCGGCTATTTCCGTTGCCCTTTCAAGTTCGGCACGCTGGGCTTCCTTCGAAGCTTCGGCACGCTTGATTCGCGTTTCCTTCTCTGCTTCAGCTGTAGCAATATCGGCATCCCTTTTCACTTGTGCGATTCTTGGCTTACCAAGGGATTCAAGATATCCGTTTTTATCGCGGACATCTTTTATTGTGAATGATACGATGATGAGTCCCATTTTAGCTAAATCCTGCGAGGCTACCCTCTGTACTTCCTGGGAAAACTTTTCGCGGTTTTTATAAATTTCCTCGACTGTCATCGATCCAAGGATGGAACGAAGGTGTCCCTCCAAGACTTCCCGCGCTTCCTGTTCACGGTCATCTTTGGATTTACCCAGGAATTGCTCCGCTGCTGTGGCAATATCGGTGATTGAACCGCCAATCTTGATGATCGATACACCATCAGCCATGACTGGAACTCCCTGTTCTGTATATACTTCAGGAGTTGATACCTCAAGTTTGCTTGACAACAAGCTTAGTGGTTCCGCTTGCTGAAACACAGGGAGAACGAATGCGCCACCTCCGCGGACGATTTTAATTTTATTTCCTGATTCGTCAATGTGAACATTTTTGCTTCCTAAGTAGCTTCCAGTCACAATCAATGCTTCATCAGGACCAGCCGTGCGGTATTTCGTAATAAAGACAGCAATAAGTGCGATAAGTAAAAATGCAACAATGGCGACGACAATCCAAATCAAATTAAACATAAACTACCTCCTACCTTTTTTAATCCTGGTGGGGCATAACATAGACAACCCCGTTTTTAACTTCGATGATCAAGACCTTTGAATCCGAAACAATTCCTTCATTCTTATAACTGGCCGCAGTTTTCGCGATGCTTCCACTGATGCTTTCAATCAAGACTTCCCCAAACCCGTCAACCGGGATTGATGTCAGAACCCTGCCGACCCTCCCTCTCAGATCATTATCATGAAATGTCAAACTTTCTTCCGCTGATGAGATGGGAATCAAAACAAATACATTCAGTAAAGTGACGATGGTAAATGAAATGATCAGGGAAATGCCGGCAATCACCCCAGCATGAAGTCCTGAAAGCGATTCAAGCAAAAACCCACTCGCAAAAAACACGGTCAAAAAGCTAAAAATGAGGGTAGGATTAAATATATCCGGTAATTCAAGGCCGGAAAATAAATCGTTAAACAAGATAAATAAGAATGTTAGCCCCCCGAATATAATTAATCCATATAAATAGACTGTTTCTAATGGAACCCCAAATAACTCCATCTCTTTCATCCTTTAAATTCGATTTTTTCCAAGCCGCTTACTATTTTAAGGACCTGGGATAAGCGTTTTCCCAACATTGATATTCTTTGTTATGACCCCCTCCATTTACTTGCCTACCATTCATACGAATGATGCATTAAAAAAGTTTCATTTATTTTCCAAGTTTTGAATTTTCCTTTTTCTTCACTTTCAAACATTGTCGTCTAATAAATCATTAATGAATTAAAATCCATAATATCATTGACAGTGTTTAGTTAACATATTAAAATTCTTTATATGTTAACTCGTCATACGAATAGGTTTACATTAGGAGGAAGCACAATGAAGGAACGTCATGAGAAGTTAAGAATGATGATGGTTACAGCTTTATTTGCAGCACTTATAGGAATATTTGCCCAATTCACAATTCCACTGCCCTTAGTACCGATTACAGGTCAAACTCTAGCAATTGGACTGGCAGCAACGATTCTCGGTTCGCGTTATGGAACTTCTTCCGTTTTATTATACTTGTTCATAGGGGCAGCGGGAGTGCCGGTATTCGCTGAAATGTCTGGAGGATTAGCTAAGATATTCGGTCCGACAGGCGGTTATTTATTATCCTATATCCCGACAGTATATATAACGGGTCTGATATTGGAAAAAACCCGTTTCACAGTTGCAATGGCTTTCCTTGCAAATACAATCGGGATGATAATTACTTTGGTCATCGGTACGGTTTGGTTAAAATATATGAGTTCATTATCTTGGCCAGTGGCATTTGCCAGCGGTTTTGCTCCATTTATAATCGGAGGCGTTTTAAAGGCATTCCTTGCATCATGGCTTGGCATCACAATCCGTTCAAGGTTAGCCTCGGCTAATATGCTGCCCAAAAAAAATGCATCACTTTCCCAATGATGGGTAAATGAAAGAGGGGTACCGCTTACGGTAGCCCCTTTTCATTTATATTCAACTTCCCGAACACTTGCACAAAAAAAGACTCTTAAATAAGAATCTTTTTTACAAGTAATTATTGCGGTCCTATCCCCATAAGTCCGAATATGAATAGCAAATGTATATGATCCCCTTTGCTAACCGTAATCATTTTACTATAGTAACAGTCATTTGACAACTCTTGAGGATACACCATGAACTTACTGACATTTTATAACTTTAGGAAGTATAAGTAACGGATTTAGTTACTTATTATTCACTTTATATTCTTTTTTCGTACCATCTTCGAAAACGACCTCTAAATCAAATTCTTGATAGTCATCCTTCAGATTAAAAGCTTTTGTCACTTCTTGAATGACTTCCTCCTCTGATGAATCTTTGGTGAATGTCAATTTTTCCAGAATCGGGGTCAATTCTTTCATTGCTTCATCACCGTAAACTTCATGTTTGTTAAGTTTGTCCTCGATCGAAGCTTCTGTTTGAGCACCCATTGTATCATATTCAGCTTCGTATTCGTTATCATTGCCTGTATAATCCACTTCCAATTGAAAATCCTTATAAGTGAATGGCAGTTTTTCATTATTATCCGTTCCTGTTTCAGGATTATTTTCAGCTTGATTTTCATTCTCCTGAACCGGCGGGTTTTTCACCTCATCGTTTTCTTCGCCGCATCCAGCCAAAACAAGCATAGCGGCAAACAGCACTGATAATGTTTTGATTGATCTTCTCATTAGTTTTTTCTCCTTTAGTCTTATACCTTATCTATTTCCTAATAAAGGTCAATTAAAACTTCAGAATCCCTCACATACATCAAATCTGCCAAATGATCATAGTGGAAGGACATAAAACAATACCGCAAAAAAGTGTGTGACAGATCCCCCCAGCACGAATACATGCCAAACCGCGTGATGAAACGGAAAACCGCGCCAAACATAAAATATGGCGCCAAACGTATAAAGCAACCCACCTGCAATCAGTAACTGGATACCAGCTGAAGGCATCGTTGCTGTAAGTGGTCCCCAAACGATAACGATCATCCACCCCATTGCAATATAGAGAATCGTCGAAAGGAAGAGGAACCTTTTCACATAGAAGGCTTTAAAGACGACCCCAATTATGGCAACTCCCCAAATTATACCCAGCAGTGTCCAGCCCAGTGACCCTTGGATCACAAGAAGCATGATGGGCGTGTATGTTCCTGCAATGAATATATATATGGCTGAATGATCAAAGATTTCGAATATATCCTTTGTTTTGCCCTCAGGAAAACTATGCACTAATGTGGAAGAGACGTATAAAAGTAGCATGGAGACACCATAAATGACTGCAATGACTATATGCAAAGGCGATCCTGTTTGGGCTGAGAACATGATTAAAAACACAAGTGCTGCAATACTTAACAAAACGCCGACACCGTGGGTTATCGCATTGACCACTTCTTCTTTTTTTGTATAAACATGTGTATTGGCCATGTTACAGCTCCTTAGTTCCGAATTAATTTTTTAGTATCCAACCAAAGTATACAACAGATCTTCCAAGCAATATAGAAAAGTGAATATTAACTTGATTATAACCCATTAATTAGATTATTATCTAATTAGATGATAATCTAATTAATGGAGGGGTAAAAGTGCAATTAGAAAAATTGGTCGCATTCCATAAAACGATTGGTGATGTAACAAGGATTAGAATTATATCCATCCTGGCAAATGGTCCAAAACACGGACAAGCACTTGCCGGAATATTAAAATTGACGGCACCGACCATCTCGCACCATTTAACTAAATTGAAGGACATTAATTTAGTGAAGGATCGAAGGGAAAAAAATACGGTATATTATTTTTTGAATGAAGATGTCCTGAAGCATTATTCGTCAGCATTACCTAAACTCGTTTCATCTAAGGGGGATTCCAATAAAATGGATAATCAAAAGCTGAATTTAGAACACAAAAAGATCCTTGAAAACTTTTTGATGCCAGATGGTAGGCTAAAAACCATACCTGCACAAAGAAAAAAGAAAATGATCGTTCTTCATCATATAGCCAGCCTTTTGGAAAAGGGACGTAAATATCCAGAAAAAGAATTGAATGAATTCATCCAGTCTTTCCATGAGGATTATGCAACAATAAGGCGTGAACTCATTATCGGAAGCATCATGTACCGTGAAAACAGCATTTATGAATTGAACCCCCGCGAGATGTGGGCTGATATCGTTTAACGGAAGGTTTCAAAAATTAAAAAACCGGCCTCCCATTTGGAAAGCCGGTTCTTGAGATGTAGTTTATATGGCAAAATGATGGCCGCCGATAATTTTTATTACCTGTAATTGCTTCATCCATTCACTGTCTGAAATACTAGGATTCCAAAAATACAAGGCATCATTTGTATAGCCATGAATCGCCAATGCTTCATTTACAGCTTTCTTGGCATCATCTCCTGCTGGTTTATTTATACTGCCGTCACCAACAGGCGAGAATTGGTTTTTTTGATAAATCACTTCCCGTACCGTATCAGGAAATTCATCGCTATCAAGGCGATTCAAAACGACTCCTGCCACCTCGACCTTACCTCTGTATGGCTCCCCTTTAGCTTCTGCATGCACAAGCCTTGCTAATAATTCTTTATCTTTTTCATTCATTACATGTGGAATAATTAATGTTTTACCTGGCTCGGCAACATTATTTACATTATTATTGACTTCTTTTAACTTTCCGATAGGAACACCGTACTGCTTCGCAATATCCCATATCGATTCACCTTGTTTAATGACATGTTTGGTTGCTCCATCAGAAGCTTTACTGGTCGTTCCCTTAGGAAAAGCTATCCCAAGTATGATGACACTTAGAGTCATTATCACGGTTATTATAACTGATAATTTCATCCTGTAACCTCCTCGTTAAGCATCTTCCAAGGATAACAGACCATATGGGAGAAAACAGTGCTAAGTTTTTTCCAAGGAAATGAAGGAAAAATTTTCACGGGGGTCTATTAACTTCGAAATTTTAATGATTCCCATTCTTCCCGTAGCATTCCCATTCTGATTGAATCATAATAATAACCATCAAGATAACGGCATTTCCTCATCCTTCCCTCTACTTGCATACCTACCTTTTCTCCTACTGCGATCATGCGTTCATTACCTGACCATGTCGTCAGACCCACCCGCTCAATCTCCATTTTTTCGAATAAATAGCCTATGAATAACCTTAACGCTTCAGTTCCATAACCTCCATTCCAATACTTGGGCTCAAATATCGTAATTCCGATTTCAAGCCAACGTGAAGCTTCATGTTCCCAGTAATATACAACAGATCCTATTATTTGATCGTTCTTTTCCATTAATAGCTCAGAGTAAGCCCCCACTTTTTCATCATAGGTTCTATATTTCGTTTCTTTATCGATATACGTTTGGAAATCAATGAGTTCAAGAGGATGATAAGGTGCATCCCACTTTTTCCATTCTGGATCTGCTTCTCCATATTTCAGGCTCCATAAACGTTTTAAATCGGTTTGTTTAACATTCCTCAATATTACTTTACTTCCTTCAATCCAAACATCGTCCAATCCGCTTCCTCCCAATTCAACCTTGCCGTACTTTCCATTTTACCTGTCGACACATAATTTAATAAAATATTGCCTTTCTCTTGGACCATCGAATTCACAAAAATATACACCTTGCCAGGTACCAAGGATCAAACTCCCTTTATGGATGATCACCTGCTGTGAAGAACCAACCGCACTTGATTTCAAATGGGCTGCCGTGTTTCCTTCCATATGTAAATCCAATGCATGATTCCATGGGTATTGCTCATCCAGTCTTCTTAACATATCCTTTTTGACATCGGGATCAGCATTTTCATTAATCGTAATCCCTGCTGTCGTATGTGGACAATATATAAGAGCTACTCCCTCTTGAATCCCATTTTCCTTGATGAACGCCTGTACTTCTGTCGTGACATCAATCATATCATCCCTCTTCGTCGTTTTTAAGGTATTTTTCTTCAGCATATACCTTCACTCCTTTTGTTTGTTCGTTTTTATATTCCTTTACCCATAAACATAAAGGTTCATGCTTTAATAAACCAGTCGATATTAAGATTAACAAACCTTTTTATAATTATCTTGTTTTCATATTGGATCTATAAGGAATGAGGGATGATTTTAAGTCAACATTTCCAATTAGCCACTCCTGCATATAAAGTGGACCGATTGATGAAGTAGTTCACGGAAATTCCATTTAAAAGACAAACCTGCAGCATTAAGGGAGAGTATGGTTTGATTCCAGATCGATTAATTGAGGGCTGCGCGAAAAGTCACATCCAGCTCTTGTAGTTGAAAATCAGATAGGCTATTGGCTTCTAGCCACATTTAATAATTGATCATATATCTTTTAAAGTGACGCAAGGTTTCCTGAAGCGAACAGTATTTTTTTATCACCCTTTCGGCAACCGGATTGGAGTTTTGGATTGGATATAAGAAAAGCGTACCCGCTGTAATTAGAGGCGCTTTCAGACTGAAGACAAACTTGATTAAAATCGAGAGTATTCGAGTTTTCTTATGTTTTTTTATTTATTTCTTTTAAGTGGTCTGGTAATGGGGTCAATGGAAAGTATTTTTTTACTGATATTTTTGGTAAGGCAGGTAAACTTATTCCAACACTTTTTGCAATACTTTCAATTTATTTGATACGGGATCATTTTAAAGAACTGGATTTTGGAATGATGGTGTTTTTAAGTATTGTTTCTTTTACAGGTTTGCAATCTTTTTTGCTGTTTAGAGATGTTAAAAGGTGATTTTAAAATTTTCTTCTTAAACGAACTGCGGCGTTCGTATCAAATTTAGAGGACTCTACTAAGAATAGGGATAATAAGCTGTTTGAACAACTTAAGGCGTTTCAAAAAGAAAATGAGGAGCTTCACAAGGAAATGAAGCAAATGAATGAGTAACTAGAACAAATTGCCGAAACAGAAAAAGGCTTTTTTGAAAGTGAACACAATGAAGCATATAAGCTCTTTTTCTATGCCCAAATAAAAAAGGAGAATGACCAATCCTGCATAGATTGTCATCCCCTAATTATACATTCACCGTAAAAACCATTCCCGTCCTAGTCACCAGTGTTTTTCTTGGAATCTTATATTCTACCGAGGTCATTATTCTCTTATATCTGTAGCAATTATTCGCAGATTGTTCCGCTTGCTATACCAGTTGGAGCTTCCCCAGCGGCAACAGTATCAATTACTATATTCGTTGTCGTATCAATGACCGATACCGTATC
Source organism: Peribacillus aracenensis (assembly GCF_025175645.1). Classification (NCBI taxonomy): domain Bacteria; kingdom Bacillati; phylum Bacillota; class Bacilli; order Caryophanales; family Bacillaceae; genus Peribacillus; species Peribacillus aracenensis. The sequence continues at coordinate 36,598 of NZ_JANZMJ010000013.1, read as the reverse complement.
ATCACCTTGATTTGTGACATAAGCACGGGTCCCATCAGGCAAAATGGCTACTTGATCAGGTGATTGTCCCACGGCAATGGTATTAATTACCGTATTCGTTGTCGTATCTATAACCGACACCGTGTTACTTCCTTTATTTACAATATAAACACGGGTCCCATCCGGTGTGATGTCTGTTCCCACAGGAGCGATCCCTACGTTAATGGTATCGATCACCGTGTTCGACGCCGTATCAATGACCGATACCGTGTTATCACCTTGATTTGTGACATAAGCTCTTGTCCCATCCGGCAATATGACGATCGATCTAGGGCGGTCCCCTACGTTAATGGTATCAATCACCGTGTTCGACGCCGTATCAATGACCGATACCGTATCGTCCAATTCATTTGCTACGTAAGCAATGGTTCCATCTGGCGTAAAAGCGATTCCTTGAGGGCCGTCCCCGACGGTAATCGTAGCAATCACCGTATTCGTTGCCGTATCTATAACCGACACCGTGTCAACCATCGGTGAGACAAATCCATGATTTGACACATAAGCAGTTGACCCATCCGGCGTGATCGCTACACCAAGTGGTCCCTCTCCCACATTAATGGTTGCAATCACCGTATCTGACACGGTATCAATAACCGATACCGTGTCAGAAAAGAAATTTGGTACGTAAGCTCGCGTCCCATCCGGTGTAACGGCTATTTCAAGAGGAGCATCTCCCACGTTAATAGTAGCAGTAACCGTATTTGTCCCCGTATCAATGACGGATACTGTATCATTTTGACCACTAACTGGTTGACCAGCATTTGTAACGTAAACAAGAAAACGGCAAGAAGGAATAGGTGGAGTTGGCACGTGGGAAAGATTGCGAAAGAGAGTAATGCAGTAAGTTCCACTGTCACCCTCAGCTGCGGTAATCGTAAACGAAGTCGGATTGTTAACGGATTGAGTATCCGTATTCCCTGGGTCAGCATTTAAATCAATAGCAGGGGTTGCTGTTCCTGCTGCCGTTACAGTACCGGAACTGGAAGCGGAGTTGAAAATCTGAAACGTTCCCGAAACATAACTACCAGTCAACGCACTCCATACTACTTCGGCAGCTAATGGTCCGGTAAAATTCCCGCAAAATTCCTCTTGGATAATTTGACGGGGAGGGCAACAAGCCCGATTACATCTTTTAGAATTAACCATTTTATATCTCCTTTCTTATTTTATGGTTCCCCCCCATCCTATAATCGTATATCCCGTTAAACCCCCATAAAGTAGGAGAAAAAAGATCCTTGACTATAAAGGAGGAAAAACTGGAAGAATAATCGTATCCTCCTTTTCTGTGAAACGGCTACAATCAGGAGAAGATAAAGACACGGAGTCTGGAATATAAGATAGGCTTACCTTTACGCTAACACACGCTTGTACAACGTGATACAGTATGTCCCGCTGTCACCCGCAGCTGCGGTAATCGTAAAGGAAGTCGGATTGTTAACAGATTGAGTATCCGTATTCCCTGGAGTAGCAGATAAGGCTATTAGTGGAATTGCGTTCCCTGCCGCAGTAACAATACCTGTACTGGAATTGGCGTTGAAAAGTTGAAAAGTTCCAGCTATATAACTACCAGCCGGCGCACTCCATACTACTTCGGCAGCTAATGGTCCGGCAAAATTCCCGCAAAATTCCTCTTTAAAAATTTCTGCAGAAGGACAACAACTATTTGAATTGCACATGTAACACTCTCCTATTCTTTAAATGGTAGTATCTGGTTAATTTCTTGTAAAATAAAAAGCTAAAACCTTGTATCAAGTTATCTTTAAATGTGCCGTAGAGGTTAGATACAATATTTGCCTAGTTTATATAATTAACTATTTTTCACATTGATAGTATATACACCCCCACACATTAGGGCTGTATGTTTGTCTATTCCAAATAAAATATGCTTTTTCATTAACTTTCATAAAAGAATGGAACACCTTTTTTAATTCTAGACTGAATTTTTGTCTGCTGTTATGTCATATATGAAAAGCCTAGACCTACTATAAAAAGCACTTGGCCCAATCAATGTACATTACTTTACATAAAATATAATAAAAAAAAGCTGGATTTTTTAATATAATGAGTACGGTCGGCCTTTAAGATAGCTTTTTCAACCAAACATAAAGTGTTTAAACAAGAAAGGAAGGATAAGTAAAGATGAATTACTCATACTCTGAATGGACAAAGAAGGATTGTCCATCTTCCCTGCCTCCTAAAGGTTGCCCATCCTTGTTTCCTCCAAAACCCCCTGCCCCTAAGCCTGAATTGTTCCTAACAACCAATGAATTTTGCGGCAATTTTAATCTCCCATGTGGTTCTTCAAACTTTACAGTATGGAATACGGAAGAAGTTTCTCCATCAGGTACGGTAAGTGTATTTTATTCAGATGGATGTTCAGGAAATCTCACCGTTTCTGTTACTGATTCATCTGGGTTTACTGATACATTTGATATCCCTCCTCTCAATACTATCTCCCGAACATACAGTGATCTGGTTATGGTTAGATTGACGTGTCCATCTGGAACTGGAAATGGTATATGTTCAGGAAAATATTGTATTACTATTAGTTATCCGATAGATATCCTGACAGAATGACTTTTCGAGGTCCTACCACATGCCCATCAAGTTAACAACGACGGATACTAATAGTTGGACTGTTTCTACAATTGAGTTGGTTTTAATTATTAGATATAGTGAAACATCTATCATAGGGAAACACTTACCATCAAGGACACATTCAAGAAGAAATAAATCAAGATCTCAAAAACAGTGTAAAGAAGCCCTTTCCACCAGATAAGTTTATCTAGGAAGAAAACTAGGAGATTAAGGAAAGTTCAACTGTTCCTGAGAGCAGCTACTATGTGCAAGAGAACAAATCAGTTTGCCTATACGTTTCATGCGCAACAGTAGGTACGCATGATAGTCATCTTAGATCCTCTATTTATAACTGCTTCCATCCAATAAAATTGAAAAAGGTTACGGAATGATGCCATTCCGTAACCTTTTTGTCTATAAACTGAAAGCGGCCCCTCTGTATTTAGATCCGCTTTCTTTCCGTTTTTTTATATCTGTTTCTTTTTCGAGAATCCCAATAGTAAGGCGGTGATGAGGGATCCTATTAATATGGCCAACAAATAGAAAAATGGGTGATTGACAAGTGGGATGACAAATATTCCACCATGTGGTGCAGGGAGAGTCACGTTAAAAGCCATTGACAGTGCTCCCGCTGTCGCTGCACCGACAACACTGCTGACGATAACACGCAATGGATCCGCTGCCGCAAAAGGGATCGCTCCTTCTGTAATGAACGAAGCACCCATGAAATAATTAGTGAATCCTGATTTCCTTTCCATTTCAGTGAATTTGCTTTTAAAGAATGTAGTGGCCAAGGCAATCCCTAGAGGAGGAACCATTCCACCAGCCATTACAGCAGCATGCGGTCCGAAACTCTGAGCTTCAATGGCGGCTAGCCCAAATGTGAAAGCAGCCTTGTTTAGGGGGCCACCCATATCTACAGCCATCATCCCCCCTAGAATCAAGCCAAGGAATATTGCGTTCGTACCAGATAAACCTTGCAACCAATTGGTCAAGCCCATGTTTATTGCGGTTACTGGTTCATTTATGAGAAATAACATGATAAACCCTGTAATTAACATACCGAATACAGGATAGAGTAAAACCGGTTTAATGCCATCGAGTGTTTGCGGTAATCTGGAAAACAATTTTCTTAAAAATAAGACGACATAACCTGCAAGGAAACCGGCGATCAGTCCGCCAAGAAAACCGGCATTAGCCTGTGCTGCCAATAATCCCCCTACCATACCAGGAGCAAAACCCGGACGGTCGGCAATACTTGAAGCAATGAATCCAGCCAGGACAGGGACAAGTAAGAAGAAGGCACCATTTCCCCCACCAATATCACTTAATGCTTTGGCAATGGGATTATAATCCGGATTTGCCGGATCGGCTGCCTCGATTCCAAAAAAGAAAGAAAGCGCAATCAAGATTCCGCCTCCGACGACAAATGGAAGCATATTACTTACGCCATTCATTAAGTGCTTGTAAATCCCCAATCCTCCTTTTGCTGAATCCCCTTCATCACTTTTATCGTTTCCTGTTCCGTTGTAAATAGGGGCGTCCTGATTCAAGGCTCTGGTTAACAGCTCCTCGGTCTTCCGGATTCCATGCGCCACTGGGACAATAATGACATGTTTCCCGTTAAAACGATTCATTTCCACCTGCTTATCAGCTGCAACGATAATCGCATCCGCCTCATCAATTTCTGCAGCGGTTAAACCATTTTTGATTCCTGTGGAACCATTTGTTTCGACTTTGAAATCGATTCCCATTTCCTTAGCTTTAGCCTTTAACGCATCGGCAGCCATATAAGTATGGGCAATTCCTGTAGGACAAGCTGTAACGGCTAGGATTTTACCCCCTTTATTTTTACCGCTTGCAGCCTTACTTGATTGCTGCTCTTCCATTTCTTCTTCATCGGCTTCCATTTCTTTTTGATTGATTATCTCCAACACTTCCTCACCAGAAGCAGCAGAAATCAATCGGGCTCTGAATTTATCATCCATCAGTAATGAAGAAAGCCGGGAAAGGGTTTCCAAGTGATCTGCATTCGCTCCTTCACTTGCTGCAATCATAAAGAACAAATGAGCCGGCTGCCCATCAAGCGATTCATAATCCACACCACTGACAGATTTGCCGAAGCAGATGGCAGGTACCCTTACAGCACTTGTTTTTGCGTGTGGTATGGCTATCCCTTCACCAATCCCTGTTGTGCTTTGCTCTTCACGTTTTAAGATGGCAGCTTTGAAACCCTCCACATCGTTTAACCTGTCTGCCTCGGCTAGCTTTCCTGATAGTTCGTCAATGACTGCTTGCTTTGTAACGCTTTGCAGATTGATGATGATTGTATCCAATTTTAACAAGTCTGTAATTTTCATAGAGTCAGCCTCCTGTTAGATGATTGATGGAAATTTGCGGTAATAACTCTTCAATTTTATCCAATGTACCAAGATCGGATGAAAAGGCTGTAGCACTTCCTGCTGCAAGACTGAAGCGGAATGCAGATAGAATATCCCCTGTACGTTCATATGTCCCAATGAAACCTGCGACCATGGAATCACCGGCACCCACTGAATTGATGACGTTCCCTTTTGGAACATTTGCGGAATATGACTCTCTGCCGGAGCATAGCACGGCCCCTTGTCCCGCCATTGATACAATAACGTTTTGTGCTCCTGCTTCAACCAATTTAGCGCCATATTCCCTAGCATCATCAACCGTTCTTATTTCGGTTGAAAAAAGCTCACCCAGTTCATGATGATTGGGCTTTATTAAAAATGGCCGGTGTGGAAGGACATCCAGTAATTCCTTACCACTCGTATCCACCACCACTTTAATGCCGTTATGGGAACAAGACCTTGCCATGGCTTCGTATACATCAGAAGGAACGCTTGGAGGGATGCTTCCTGACAAAATGAGGATATCATTATTATTCAACTGTTCGATCTGACTAATTAATTGTTGATAATTCCCTTTTGAAATGATTGGCCCTTGACTATTTATTTCAGTCTCCAGCCCTGTTTTCAATTTAACGTTTATTCTTGTATCTCCAGCTATTTCTGTAAAGTCCGTGAAAATTTCTTCTTGTCTTAAAAACCTTTTTACAAATTCACCAGTTTGTCCACCGATGAATCCTAACGCTGTCGTACTATTTCCGAGCCTTTTTAGCACTCTGGAAACATTGATCCCCTTCCCTCCTGGGAATTTTACATCATAACTGGTTCGATTCACCTTGCCCATTTGAAAACTCTCCACCTCGACCAGGTAATCGATGGATGGGTTTAGTGTCACTGTATAAATCATTAAATGGTCACGACCTTTATTTTTGGATTTTTATGGAGTTGGGCAATTGCCTCTTCATCATTGCTGTCAGTAAGGATTATGGCATCGCTTACATCTGCCACCTTAGCGAAAGTAGCTTCATTCAGTTTTGAACTGTCAGCAAGCACGTAGGACTCGTTAGAGAGGCGTAATGCCATCTTCTTCAGTAGAGCTTCTTCCGGGTCGGGTGTTGTGAAACCCAGATCTTGATGGATTCCGTTCATTCCCAAGAAACATTTATCAAAACGGTATTCATTCAGAAACTGTACAGCATTACTTCCAATAACAGCATTTGTCGAAAATTTTATCGTCCCGCCCACTAACACTGTTTTGATTTCCAATTCTATGAGTTTTGGTATATGCATAAGGCCATTCGTCAGCACCGTTATATTTTTATCCTTTAAATAAGGAATCATTTCCGCAGTTGTCGTGCCTGCATCAAGATATATACAATCATTTTTCTCTATGAATGAAACCGCCAGCTTTGCTATAAGTTGTTTTTCAGCTCTTGCTTTGTATTGCTTTTCCATAGTTGTTGGTTCAAGGCCTTTTCTCTGAAGTAAAGAAGCCCCACCATGCACGCGTTTCAAGTGCTTCATTTCTTCAAGTTGCACTAAATCTCTCCGAATGGTCGACTCCGAGGCTTGTAACTGATCTACAAGCTCTTGCAGCTTTACCGTTCCTTGTTCTTTAAGGATCGATAAAATGATCTGGTGCCTTTCAGTTGTCAACAATTCGCCCACCTCACTTTAATATCATCATCATATATGAAAATGAAGCAATAATCAATCAAAAACGTTTAAAAGTAACCAAATTCATTCAAGATTACCTCCAAAAACATTCATATAGTTAGAGATGACCTTTCTTCAATACCATCATCTTCTTTTCTATGAAAATATCCTTTCCGTTCTTCACGCAAAAAAACCCCCCATGTCATGATGACATGGGGGTTCGTATTTATTTTATTAGCCTTGAAGTAAAAGTTGTTCTGGATCTTCCAGCATATCTTTGATGGCTACTAAGAAACCAACAGCTTCTTTTCCATCAACGATACGGTGATCATAAGATAATGCAAGGTACATCATCGGTCTGTTTTCGATTTGATCTCCAACAGCGATTGGACGAGTCTTGATTGTATGCATGCCCAAGATCCCAACTTGAGGGGCATTCAAGATTGGTGTAGATAATAGGGAACCGAAAGTCCCACCGTTTGTGATAGTAAAAGTACCACCTGATAAATCTGAAAGTCCGAGTTTGTTGTTACGCGCTTTAACAGCTAAATCCGAAATGTTCTTCTCGATTTCAGCAAAGCTTTTGCGGTCAGCATCCCTTACTACCGGAACGACAAGACCTTCATCAGTGGATACAGCAACACCGATATCATAAAAGTTCTTTTTCAGGATATGGTCGCCTTGGATTTCAGCATTCAATAATGGATATTTTTTCAATGCGCCAATGACCGCTTTAGTGAAGAATGACATGAAACCAAGTTTAACATCATTTGTTTTCACGAAAGAATCCTTATGGCGGCTACGCAATTCCATGACTGCAGAAAGATCGACTTCGTTAAAAGTAGTAAGCATGGCTGCTTCGGATTGTACTTGAACTAGACGTTTGGCAATGGTTTGACGACGGCGTGTCATCTTAACCACTTCAATGCGGTTATCATTCACTTCAACAGGAGCTGCTGCCTTTTTAGCTGCAGGGGCTTGTTTAGGAGCTGCTGCTGGTGCTGCAGGTGCATTGCTTGCTGCTTCTACGTCTTGTACACGTACGCGACCCAGTGGATCGGCTACAGGCACTTGAGTCAAGTCAATTCCTTTTTCGCGAGCCAATTTCCTTGCAGCTGGCGATGCAATAACTTGTTGAGTGGATGATGCTTCTTTTGCTTCTGCTTTAGGAGCTTCTTGAGCAGGAGCCGCTTGTTCAGCCTTAGCTGGTTCTGCTTTAGCTTCTTCAACCTTAGGAGCTTCCTCTTTTGGAGCTGCTGCAGCTGATCCATTTTCATCAACGATGGCGATAGCCTGTCCAACTTGGACAGTATCGCCTTCTTCTGCTAAATGTTCCGAAAGTGTACCAGTATAATCTGAAATGATTTCTACGTTCACTTTATCCGTTTCAAGTTCAAGGACATATTCTCCTTTTTCAACGTGATCACCGGGTTGTTTTAACCATTGCGCAATAGATCCTTCAGAAATTGATTCTGCTAATTCAGGTACTTTTACTTCAGCCATTTTATTTCTCCCCCTCATTATTGCGTGTAATTGCTTGAGTCATAATCCGTTGTTGTTCATTTTTATGGACAAGTGGATCTCCCTCAGCCGGGCTTGATCTGCGCTTCCTTCCTATATATGTTACTGAAAGATTGCCAGGAGCCGCAGCATTTAGGCGAGGTTCAACAAATGTCCAAGCACCCATGTTTTTAGGTTCTTCTTGAGCCCAGAAGATTTCTTTAAGATTTGTATATTTTTTCAGGGCTTCTTGAACTCCAGTGAATGGGAATGGATAAATTTCTTCGATACTGATGATTTGCAACCAATCTGTATTTTTTTCAGTTGCCGCTTTTTCACGAAGTTCAACCGCCAATTTACCTGATGCAAAAACAATGCGTTCAACCGATTTAGGTTTTTTGCCCAAAGCTTTGGTTTCTACGAATGATTCAAAAGAGCCTTCACTGAATTCTTCTGCTGTAGAAGCCATCACTTGATTACGAAGCATACTCTTCGGTGTCATGATGACAAGCGGACGTACTTGCTCTTGATCCAAAATCTTCGCTTGTCTTCTAAGGATATGGAAGTATTGAGCTGCCGAACTTAAGTTGGCAACTGTCCAGTTGTTTTCAGCCGCTAATTGAAGGAAACGCTCCAGGCGGGCACTTGAGTGCTCTGGTCCTTGTCCTTCATAACCGTGTGGAAGCAGCATGACAAGACCTGATTTTTGACCCCATTTTGCACGGCCTGCCGCGATGAATTGGTCAAAGATCACTTGTGCTGTATTAGCGAAGTCACCGAATTGTCCTTCCCATAATACAAGTGTCTCAGGTGCAAATACATTATAACCATATTCATAAGCCAGAACTGCCGTTTCAGTAAGCGGGCTGTTATGAACAGCGAATGATGCTTTGGCAGTTTCCAGTGTGTGAAGCGGTGAATATGTTTTTCCGTTAACACTATCATGTAACATGATATTGCGTTGTGCGAATGTTCCGCGCTCTGAATCTTGTCCTGTCAAACGAATTGGAGTGCCGTCACTTAATATGGATGCGAATGCCAATGTCTCAGCATGAGCCCAATCAATTTTTCCGTCAGCACCAAAGGAATCCAAGCGACGTGATAAGATCTTTCCTAACTTTTTATTAGGAGTGAATCCTTCCGGCCACTTAACAAGTTCTTCGTTAATTGTAACAAGTTCTTGTTTAGGAACTGACGTATCAATGGCTGGAAGTCCTTTTTCAATAATCCCAGGAGGATTACATTCTTTAGAAGCTTCCGGTTTATTTCCGGAAATTTTCGCATATGCATCTGCAAGCCTTGTATCCACTTGCTCAGCAATCGCTTTAACTTCAGCTTCAGTGAACTCACCGGATTGAATCAGTTTTTTTCCATAAAGCTCTTTAACGGTTTGGTGCTTATGAATTAATGCATACATTTCAGGTTGAGTCACCAATGGCTCATCCATTTCGTTATGGCCGAAACGTCTGTAACCGATCAGGTCGATCAAGAAATCCTTGTTGTATTTTTCACGATATAGGTTAGCAAGGTTCACAGCAGCCATACATGCTTCCGGATCATCTGCATTCACATGCACGATAGGCACTTCAAAGCCTTTGGCCAAATCACTAGCATATAGGGTAGAACGTGAATCTTCACTTTCCGTTGTAAAACCGATCATGTTATTGGCGATGATATGGATGGCGCCGCCAACTTGATAACCGCGTAAACGGCTTAAGTTAAACGTTTCAGGTACAATTCCTTCACCTGGGAATGCTGCATCACCATGAATCAGGATTGCAAGAGATTTGGAAATGTCTTGAACCGGGAATCCTTTTTCTGAACGGTCTTCTTGTGCCGCACGAGAATACCCTTCCACGATTGGACCGACTACTTCCAAGTGACTTGGGTTATTGGCAAGTGTAATCCTTGCTTTTTGTATATTTGATTTAGTTATCTGTTTATCCAGACCTAAATGGTATTTAACATCACCGGTCCATCCATTGTTAATGCCTGTTGAACCTTCGGAAGGAACCAAATCTTTATTCGGTGAATGTTGGAATTCAGAGAAGATGACCTCATATGGCTTTCCTAATACATGTGCTAGAACATTCAAACGTCCTCGGTGAGCCATGGCAATATTCACATTCCCAGTACCGCTTTGAACAGTTTGTGAAATCATTTCATCTAAAATCGGAACCAAAGCATCCAGTCCTTCAATAGAGAAACGTTTTTGCCCTACATATGTGCGGTGTAGGAATTTCTCGAAACCTTCGACTTCATTCAATCGTTTAAGTAATAGTTCCCTTTTCTCTTTAGTCACTTCCGGGAACATGTTTCCGGATTCGACCATATCAGTAAGCCATTGCTTTTCATCCAAGTCATTAACATGGTGAAATTCAAAGGCTATCGTTTTTGTATAGAGTTGTTTTAGGTATTGTACGGCTTCGTATCCGTCTTTCACGTCTTCAGGTGATTCCGGGCAAATAAAGTCAGCCGGTATTTTCCTTAAATCATCTGCAGTCAAGCCATATTTTTCAAAGTGAATTTGTTCAGTGTCCAGAGCTTCTTCTTTTAAAGGATAAATATTTGCAGCAAGATGTCCGTATGCACGGATATTTTCAGCTAACTTTACTGCAGACATAATTTTCTTCATCGGAAGAACTTCTCCAGCTTGTACAGTTGGTGCACTTCCAGTCGTTGTTTCTGCCGATACATCGAATGAAGGAGGACCTGCTACTTCAAAAAAGTTTTTCAGTTCCGGATCCACTTCTTCCGGGTTGGCTAGAAATAGATCGTATTGCTCCATGACATACCCAAGGTTTGGACCTGAAAAAGCTTTCCAGTGGTCTAATACCTTAGAATCATTGATGGTCATTTTGTAAACCCCCAAATTTTTCTCATAATTTTTTTCATTACGTTTTATCCATCCCCAAATTTCTTTCTTCTAAATTTTCCCCAAATATATGATATATATAAGATATACAATAAATAACTTTGGTCATTGAATAATAAAATTTTAAAGGATAAAACGTTTTCAGATGTTATATTAACATGTTTTTGTCGAAATATCCAAAGGTTAAACTACTTTATGCAACCTTTTTGCAACTATATTTCTGTTTAATTCGTCAAAATACGCTTTTAATTGACTTTTTTGCTCATTTAAGTCTTTTTTTCGCTAAAAAAAGATTTTTGTATTTTTGTATAATGATTATTTTTCAGGTAAATTTAACTAGTCTGAAAGCCCTTTCAGCTCAATCAAACTTCCAAGCTGATAAACTCAGATTGCCATATTGAAAGCTCCTATGCAGTAGAGTTGCCTTTTTTTTGTCATCCCCTGACCCCATTGCGATGACCAATGGAATGAAATGCTCTTTGGAGGGCACAGCCTCTGTACTGTATGGGGCGATTTTTTCATACTCAAACAAGGTTTGCAAATCCCAATTCATGATTTTTTCTTCGACCCAGTTCTCAAACTCGATTGCCCACCCTTCTGCAACATGCATATCCTCCTGTATTTGGGAGAAATTATGGACAATTCCACCACTCCCGATAATAAGGACATTACTTTCCTTTAATTCCCTCAATGTTTTCCCAATTTCATACTGCTTGTCCAATGGCAGTTCAGGACTAATGGACATAGATACGGTCGGGATGTCAGCTTCGGGATACATGATATGCAAAAGCCCCCATGATCCATGATCCAGGGGGCGCCTTTCATCAAGTTCCCCCAATACACCTATCCTGGACAATAAGGTTAAAATTCGATCTGACAGCTCAAGGCATCCCCTGGCTGGATAAGTAATCTGAAATATTTCTTCAGGATACCCTGCAAAATCATAAATGACTTCATGCTTCCCTACTGCTGAAATCATTTGATCTTCACTTTCCCAATGTGCTGACAAAATTACGATGGCAGCAGGTTTCTTCATAGTTTGCATATAATCCTTCAAAAAAGAAGTGTATCCATTCTTTTCCAAAGCTAATAGCGGTGTTCCATGTGATAAAAACAATGATGGCATCATAGAAACGATAAATCCTTTCGCATTGTAATCTCAATACCCTATACCTTAATTTACTATAGATAAACATTGTGTTCATCAATTAAATTGCAATTTCGGGGTTGTCTCATCAATAGTATCGAAGGTATACCCTTCTTTTTTTAGAAATTCAATTATATCAGGCAATGCTTTCACTGTATTCTTCATACTATTGATATCATGCAATAAGATATTAACATGCTTTTGATTTTTCGTCCCTTTTTGTACGGCAGTAATGATTTGTTGTTCACTTATTGACGGACTGAAGCCATCTGTCGAGTCAATGGACCAATCAAAGTAAATATACCCTTTTTCCTTTAGTTGTTGAAGGATTCCATTGATGATGGGCTTCGTTGCAGCCTGATGCCGCAGACGATTATTCGAGCCGCCAGGAAGGCGCACTATACGGCTTTTTATCCCATACTCCTTTTGCAGCATGGTTTCAAGCCTATTCAAATCTTGAAAGAAACTCTCAGTCGATCGATAAACGATGGAATAATCATGTGTATAAGAATGAAGGGCAATCGCATGACCCCGGGAAACCATTTCCTGATAACTTTCCTTTGCGTATGGTTCTTCATTCCCTTTAACGAAAAATGTGGCCTTAACATGATAGCCGTCCAAAATATCCAATATCTTCATGGTATTCAAAGATGGTCCGTCATCGAATGTCAAATAAGCGATTTTCTGATTTTCCTTACTTTTCAGGAGCGGTGTGATCTCTTCGGGAACCATTGCAGGTACTTGAATGTTCTGGACATCCACAGCCAACAAAATAATAATGAAGGAACCCGCCATGGAAAGAAATAATTTCAGGATATAATTCATAGGTGTTGCATCCCCTTCCTTTTGACCATTAAGATGTACCAATTAAGGGGTTTCATGCACTAAAAGGCAGCGGTAAAAAATACCGCTGCCTTTATTTAATGAGTTATCGATCGACATTGAAGTAACGGGCTTCAGGATGTGCAAAAACAATGGCTGACACGGAAGCCTCTGGTTCCATCATGAATCCTTCAGTCAATTCCACGCCAATATCCTGAGGTTGTAACAGGCGGAATAGCTTCTCCTGGTCTTCCAGATTAGGACAAGCAGGATAACCAAATGAAAACCTTTGCCCGGTGTACTTAGCGGCAAACCGCTCTTTCATGGACATTTCAATCGGATCGCTTATACCTAAATCATCCCGCATTAATTGATGAATTCTTTCTGCGAAACCTTCAGCTGTTTCGAGAGCAAGTGATTGAAGGGCGTGATTTTTCAAGAAATCGCCTTCAAGCTTTAGTTTTTCTGCCCATTTTCTAATCCCTTTTCCGGCAGTGACCAGGAAGAAACCAACATAATCCATTTGCCCGGAGGAGATTGGTTTCGCGAAGTCCGCTAAACAAAGATGCGGATTCGTATCTTGCCGGGGGAAGTCGAAAGTTTCCAAAACCTCGTTATGGTTCTCCGGGTTGTATACCAATAGCTTATCTCCTTCGCTTTGAGCAGGGAAAAATTGATAAACTGCATTCAAACCGTAATCCGGTTCCGTCTTAAGAAATTCAATCAATTCATCAACGAGTTCATTGAGTTGCACTGCTTTTTCATTCCCTTGCTTAAGCAATTCGGACACTTTACCTTTTAACCCCAAATGATGTCCAATCAGCATTTGCCTATTAATATACGGCTGGATGACATCCAATGGATAGTTTTTCAGGACGTGACGCTTGATGTCATGCGGGATTTGAACAGGAGCATCGCTTAAAGGGGCAGCTGTAGACTGCTTCCGAACAGGTTTTTCCATCGTGGCAGCAATGGCGGCATTCGCTTTCGCTCTTTCCCGTTTCTCGACTAACTCTTCCAAGTACACCACTTTTTTGTCAGAGTCATGTAAAATATTCGTTACAGCCAAACCATCCATCGCATCTTTGGAATATAAAACCGGTCCTTCATATTCAGGTGATATTTTAAAATCGGTGAATTTACGGGATAATGCTGCCCCTCCCACTAAAATTGGGGTGTCTATTCCCGCTTGCCTTAAATCCTGTGCTGTTAAAACCATTTGCTGTGCAGATTTGACAAGTAACCCTGATAGGCCAATGATGGTTGGCTCATGTTTTCGAACCTCTTCTATGATTTGTTGCGGTGCGACCTTTATTCCCAAATCAATGACTTCATAGCCATTATTGGATAGGATGATATCCACTAGGTTTTTCCCGATATCATGCACATCTCCCTTGACGGTCGCTAAAAGGATTTTCCCTTTCTTAGCACTATCTTCAGAGTTTTCCATTAGTGGTTCAAGGTGAGATACAGCCGCCTTCATCGCTTCAGCACTCTGAAGCACCTCTGCGACAATAAGTTGGTTGTCATTAAACAATCTCCCCACCTCACTCATGCCATCCATCAATGGTCCATTGATGATTTCCAATGGGGTGTCACCGCGCTCAATCGCTTCATTTAAATCCTCAACCAATCCTTCTTTCGTTCCCTCGATAATATAGTTACCTAAACGTTCATCCAATGGCAGGATCACACCATTATCCTTCTTCTCCGCTTTTTTCCCGCGATAAAACTCGGTAAAAATCGCTAAAGTTTCAGTTGAAGTCTCAAATAGCAGTGCCTCAGCCAATTTCACTTCCTCTTCCGGTATCAGAGCGAAACGTTCAAGTTTTTCTGTATTCACGATAGCATAATCGAGACCCGCCTTTGTACAATGGTAGAGGAAAACTGCATTTAATATTTCTCTTCCCCTCGCTGGCAGACCGAATGAAACGTTAGAAATGCCAAGTATCGTTAGGCATTCCGGAAACTTTTCTTTAATCGCCTTTATTCCATTCACCGTTTCCAATGCAGATCCAATATATTGTTCATCCCCTGTACCTACAGGAAATACAAGCGGATCAAAAATGATGTCACTTTTGTTCAGACCGTACTTATTAACGAGCAAATTCACAGACCGTGTAGCCACTTCCAATTTCCGTTCAGCATCAACTGCCATCCCAGTTTCATCGATGGTTCCTACGACAACGGCAGCACCATATTGATGGACTAATGGCACTATTTTTTCAAAGCGCTCTTCACCATCTTCAAGGTTTATGGAATTAATGATCGATTTTCCTTGTGAATGTTTTAATGCTTGTTCAAGCACGGCTTCATCCGTAGTATCGATGACCAATGGGACTTTCACTTTTTTGACGACCTCTTCCACAAATTCCTTCATATCGCCAAGCTCATCCCCATCTGGATCAGCAAGACAGATATCAATGACATGGGCCCCTTTTTTTACCTGGGATCGTGCAATTTCGGCAGCTGGCTCATAATGCTTTCCGCGTATCAGTTCCTTGAATTTTCGGGAACCGATAACATTCGTTCTTTCACCTACGAATAAAGGCCGCATTGAATCATCATAAATTAGCGGCTCTATGCCCGATACGGCATGACCATGGGCTGTTTCCGTAATTGTACGGGGTTTCATGCCTTCGAGGACCCTGGAAAGTTCTTTAATATGTTCTGGTGTCGTACCACAACATCCGCCAATGATATTGATCCATCCCTTTTCGGCAAATTGCTTCATTTTCTCTGCCAGTGAAGTAGGTGACTCATGATAGTGGCCTTCTTCATCAGGGAGCCCGGCATTCGGATAACAGCTAATGGCGCTATTTGATATATCTGCAAGTGTCCTGATATGGTCTATCATGAATTCCGGCCCTGTTGCACAATTAAGGCCGACCGCAACGGGCTTCATATGTTCAACCGATAAATAAAAAGCTTCTATGGACTGGCCAGCAAGTGTAGTGCCCATCGGCTCGATTGTCCCTGATATGATGACAGGCACATCTTTTCCTGTTTTAGCGAATGCTGCTTTGATTCCGGAAAAGGCAGCCTTGACATTAAGCATATCCTGACAGGTTTCCACCAATAACAAGTCTACCCCGCCATCCAAGAGACCGAGTGCCTGTTCTGCATAGGAATCGGTTAAAATATCAAAAGTCGTTCCTCCCGTTACGGAAAGCGTTTTTGTAGTTGGACCCATCGAGCCAGCTACATACCTTGGCCATTCATCATTGGAGTACTTTTCACAAGCTTTAACGGCAAGCTCAGCTGAAATCTTATTTAGCTTGTAAGCGATAGTGCTTATTTGGTATTCCTCCAGTACGATGCTGGTCGCTCCGAAGGTATTTGTTTCAATGATGTCTGCACCCGCTGCTAAATATTTTTCATGAATGGATTGGATGATTTCCGGTTGCGTCAATGATAAATATTCATTGCAGCCCTCGAATTGTTCCCCTCCAAAATCCCCTGCCGTCAAATTCTCCGCTTGAAGCATGGTTCCCATCGCCCCGTCAAGAAGGAGTATTTTAGAATTTAACTGATCTTGAATCGCTTTTTTATTCATGTACTGCCACCTCTGATGTATGTTTACTATCGACTTTTCTAATATATTTCGTAAGTTCCGCCGTCATTTCATAGCGAAGGAACGGAGTGATTAAATATATGCCCTTGAATTTTTCCCTTGCCGCATCCACTAGCTCTCGCGCGATATTCACTCCTTCAATCCTCGACTTTACAGGGTCATCCCCCGCTAACGCCATGACTCTTCTAACATTATCAGGCAATTTGATGCCTGGGATTTCATTATGGATGAATTCGGCGTTCCTGGTGCTTGTCAAGGGCATGATACCGATGAAGATCGGGGTTTCTAAATGTTTTGTGGCTTCATATACTTCTTCGATCTGCTCCACGGAATAGATTGGCTGTGTCAAGAAGGATTGGGCACCGCAGGCAATCTTCTTTTCCATTCTCAGTACCGCTTTATCCAGATATTTCACATTGGGATTAAATGCTGCAGCAATTTTGAAATTCGCCCGTTGGCCCAAACTTTGACCCGAATAGGAAAGACCTTCATTAAATTGTTTGACCATACTTATTAGGTCAAAGGAAGATAAATCATAAACCGAAGTGGCGCCCGGGAAGTCCCCAATTTTTGAAGGGTCTCCGGTGATGATCAATATTTCGTTCAGACCCACCGTCTGCAGACCCATTAAATGTGACTGCAGTCCGATCAAATTTCGATCACGGCATGTTATATGCACCATCGGCTCTATATTCAATTGGTTTTTCAGTAAATTAGCCAGTGCATCATTCGATATCCTTGGTGAGGCAAGCGAATTATCCGCTAATGTAATGGAATCGACCCCTGCTTTTTTCAAAACCTCGGCACCAGTCATGAAGCTCTCTATACCTAACTTTTTCGGAGGATCAAGTTCAACTAGAATCGTCCTTTCTGTTTTGGCCTTTTCGAACAGGGGACGTTCCAATTCTCTATCATTCACTTCAATTATTTCTATTTCACGGGATTTCGTAAATTTCTCTTTCACAGGAGCCAAACTTCCAATCGCATTCTTTACAGCTTGAATATGCAGCGGAGTCGTTCCACAGCACCCTCCTATGATTGCGGCACCCTGCTCACGAAGTTCTAGGGCACTTGAACCGAAGTATTCAGGCACAGCTTTATAGACGAGCCTTCCATCCACATAATCCGGGAGGCTGGCATTTGGGTATATGGCAATTGATGCTTGCTTTGGCAAACTCACTTCTTCCAAGGCCCGAATCATATGATGTGGACCGAGACGGCAATTCACCCCAACAACATCGGCACCCAGTTGCTCAAGTTTTTGAAAAGCTTCATTTAAATGGATTCCATTTTGAAGATTTCCCAGTTCATGCATCGAAACATTTGCTATGATCGGCAGTCCAGTTTCATATTTAACGATTTGCAGGACGGTTTCCAGTTCTTCCAGGTCATAAAATGTTTCCAAGAGAATCCCATCAGGGTCTTCCATCAAAAGACTGTATAGCTGTTCACGAAAACCCCGTTTTATCTCTTCCATGCTTAAATCCGATTTCCTGATGCTCCGCTGTGCCCCTATGGTACCGAAGACGTATGCCTTTCCTTTTGCCGCTTTTTTAGCAAGAATGACTCCCTGGCGATTGATTCTGCTTACTTCATCTTCAATTCCATACCGTTTCAATTTGTTGAAATTGGCTCCGTATGTATTCGATTGAAGGATATCTGCACCGGCTTCCAGATAGGCACGGTGGATGGACTCTATTTGATCTGGGTTCGTACAGTTTAATTCCTCATAACATTGATCGATGCCATTCGAATACAATAAGGTCCCCATTGCCCCTTCCCCAACCAGTATTCTTTCTTTCACGTCTTTACGAAAATTCATCATTACACCCTCTCTCAAAAACAATCCTGTTTTTGTCGTATTCTATGAGTATGAGAGAAAAGGAAAAAAAACCTTCTCAAAGAAGAAGGTTTTTTGAAACATTCTCCTCATCTATCAAGCTCTGCTTGCTGGATTTAGCACCTTTGCCTAAGCTGGTTGCTGAGGTTTCTTCGGGCCAGTCCCTCCACCTCTCTCGATAAGATCCATTTATATAATTTTCATAAGATTTCAAAATTTGATTATATTTAATTTACATTAATAATCTGTCAATTTCAATACCTGATCGACATTTTTTTCACTTTTGCAAAAATCATTCAACCTTTTGCAGCTTGAACCCTCTTCAAAATCCTTTGTTTCCAGTCTTCCGCTAACGAGTCTAGTGTAAGTAAAGCCTTTGCTCCTTCCAGCCCATCTCGTTTATGAAGGAGTACCTCTGCTGCATAATGAACTGAAATTTTTTCCTGCAAACGATCTATCAGCACAATATCGTTTTGTTTATTTATCGTTCCTTCTTGAAGTACTCTTGCAAAATAACCAGTGAAACTCGTTTTCAGCACGAGTTCCAAAAACTTAGGTTCTTGATTGAAATGGGAAATGGTCGAACAAGGTATCCTCCCCTGGTTAATTTGAACAATCACTTCGCCTATTTGATAAATATCGCCAATATATGTTGTTTCTTCCCTCATCCCCGCTACGGTTAAATTTTCACCGAATGCAGGGATTTCCAGTTTTTTAGAGAATTTTTCATTCCATATTGAATAATGCTCAAAGGGGTAAAAGCACAAAACGCGATCAGGACCTCCATGGAACTTTACATTACCAACCCCATCACCAATTATACCTGATTTAGTCACTGTCACATTATCCTGTTCTTGTTTATCCATTGCTGAATAGATTTCGATATTTGAAAAAATTTCTTGTTTCGGCTTCCCGGCATGAAGTGCTTTGATTTTTCCATTTTCCATTTTGCATCTTCCATTCATATTTAATTTATATCATCCTGTATGTATAAATTATACTAAAAGTCCATTTTATTCTGTAGTATTTTATAAGAATATGAAAATGCAAAAGCCTCATGAGCTGTTAAATGGGGGAAATATCATTGATTTCCAGAAAAATTCATAGGTTTGTTTCAGTAATTTTGTTGCTATTTCAGAATTAAATATGGTAGAATATGAACACAATATATAGTCGAAAACTACAACCGTTCGCCTATATGTTGATTTTCACGATTGAATTCCTCATTGTCGCTCTTTAGGGAGCGAATTTTTTTGCCTTCATTTCCAGCCACCATTTTATTTTAATTCCATTCTGGTTCTTACATCGTGATCCACTTACATATTTGCACTTTCCTTACTATGTAAATCTCCCCCCTATTAATTCACTTTCCTTACCATTTAGAAAGCAAATTACCTTGCTAAAACAAGCAGAAAGCCGAGCGACATCATGTGTCTTCCGCTCAGCTTCCTGTTTAAGCTTGTTTCTTTTTTTTCGGTGCCACTTTCTTTCGGGTCGTCTTTTTCATTTCCGTTTCATCATGTTTCGTACGGTCAATGGATGCCTGTAATGCCTCCATTAAATCGGTTACATTGTTGGAAATTGGTTCTTTTGTTTTGGCTGGAATCGTCGTCTGTCCTGCTTTCTTTGATTCAATCAATTCAAGTAACGCGGTTCGATAGTCATCGGTGTATTTTGTCGGATCGAAAGTAGTCGTTAATTGATCTATCAATAATACAGCAGTATCGATTTCTTTTTTTACAATGGTATCGGTGGCAGGAATATTCGGAACATCCGCTGTGGGGCGAACTTCATCCGGATAATGAATCGTTTCCATCACTAAGGTATTATCAACGACTCGGATTACCGCCATTTGTTCTTTAGAGCGAATGATAATTTTCGCTAACCCTACCTTATTCGATTCCTTAAGGGCCTGTCTCAAAAGGGAATAAGCTTTTATCCCTCCGTCATTAGGAGACATGTAATAACTCCGGTTAAAATAAATGGGATCTATTTCTTCAATTTTAACAAAATCCACGATTTCCACGGCTTTTTCTTCGTTTTGTTTTTTCAGTTGTTCTAGTTCATTGTCTTCCAATACAACAAACTTTCCCTTTGTATACTCAAAAGCGCGGACTATATCATCCTTCCCCACTTCTTTCTGGCATACCGGGCAAACCTTTTCGTATTTAATCGGTGAATGACATTCCTTATGCAACGTCCTCAAAGAAATATCCTTATCCTCCGTTGCAGCATGAAGTTTGATCGGAATGTTCACCAAACCGAATGATATGCTCCCCTTCCACATCGTATGCATATTCGTCACCTCATAACTTATTTTTAAAGAGAAGAACAATTTTATTATTCCCCTTTGTTCAAAAAAAACCGAAAAAACAATTGCCAACTCTAACACTTCGTTTTTTTGGCAAAATAATGTTAATCAATTATTTGCGGAGGTAAATACAAAAAATGAAACCGATGCTGCCTACCTATTACCCTGAAGCCCCCAATTCCAAGGATTGGCGTTATGAAGTCAAATATGACGGCTTTAGGGCTATATTAACGATAGACTCCGATACCATTAGCATTTCGAGTCGGAACGAAAAGGAATTATCACCACAATTCCCGGAAATCATTGCTTACATCAAAAATCTGCACCTGGAAGAATATCTCCCGCTTCGGATTGATGGCGAATTGGTCTGGCTTACCAATCAGGCGAAAGCCGACTTTTTTCAAATACAGTGGCGGGGACGCCTTGGGAAACAATCCTTAATTTCAGAAAAGGCCCGTTTTTCCCCATGCCGGTTCATAGCGTTTGACCTGCTTAGCATCAGCGGAAAAAACGTAGCAGCTAAACCCATGGAAGAAAGAAGGGAATTGATGTTGAATATGGGGGCAAATCTTGGCTTTCCTATGCCTCCTGATCCCAACGATAAGGCTTTGATACAATTAATAGAGAGTTTTGACGTATTGGATAATGCCTTGAATAAGGTCACCCTATTAGATGGCGAAGGGGTTGTCGCCAAGGAAATTCGTGGGACTTGGCAGGAAGGGAAACGTACTGCCTCATGGATCAAGGTGAAAAATTGGAAGACCGTTTCTTGTTTCATTACAGCATTGCACAAAGAAAATGGTTACGTTTCCCTCGCAGTTTTCAAAGAAGGTGCCGTAACCAAAATCGGAAGTGTTAAAAATGGACTGAGTCCTCAAGATAAAAGGATATTATATGAACTGATCAAGCAAAATGCATCAGACGAGGACATACAATTTTTTTATATCCATCCATCCATTTGCATCGAAGTCCAATTCTTACACGTGTATGAGGAGAATGAATTGCGTGAGCCTCAGTTTTCACAATGGCTTTTACAAACGGCTCCCGAAGAATGTACCTGGGAGAAATTCGTGCTAGGTCAATATACATTTCCAGATACTGTGCAAATAACTTCCAGGGATAAACCGCTTTGGATAACAGGAAATAAAAAGGTGGTAAAGGTTGAATACCTTCATTATTTACGGGAGGTTTCAGCTTTCTTCTTACCCTTCTTGAAGGATAAACTGCTTACGACGATCCGCTATCCTCATGGCACTTTGGATAAGGAAAGATTTTTCCAGAAAAACAAACCTGATTATGCGCCGTCCTTTATTAAAACGTTCATTGATGAAGATATCGAGTATATGCTATGTAACGATATTGAAACGCTTCTTTGGTTCGGCAATCAACTTGCATTGGAATTCCATGCGCCATTTCAGAAAGCGGGTAAAACACGTCCCGACGAAATCGTCCTGGACTTGGATCCTCCTTCCATCGAATATTTCTCCTTAGCGATAAAGGCCGCACAGGAAATAAAGAAGGTGATGGATTCATTAAGGATAAAAGCTTTTGTAAAAACTTCAGGTAACAAAGGACTGCAAATACACATCCCACTGCCTGTAGACACATTTACTTATCAGGAGACACGCATTTTCACTGACTTTCTCGGTGACTACTTATCAAGTTCCAACCCAAATGATTTTACAACGGAAAGGATGAAAATAAATCGGCATAATCGACTTTACTTGGACTTTGTGCAGCATAGTGAAGGAAAAACCATCATCCTTCCTTATTCCCCGCGGGGAAATTCTTTCGCTGGTGTGGCTACACCTTTGTTTTGGAAGGAAGTGGACGAAAGTCTCCAGTTAAAGGACTTTACGATTGAAACCATACCAAGCAGAATAAAAAGGGAAGGGTGTGCATTTATGGATTACAGACTCATCGATAATGGACCAGCCTTTTTGGAAGTATTGTCGTTCCTAAAACAAAAAAAGACCAACAACTGATTGGTCTTAAGGAGTTTAAAATGCAACGTTGATCCCCCTCACCCGGCACTCTTCCTGTAACGCACTTTTCTAAGCAGGACTTCCGGTCCGGATCAACTGGAATGGTCTTTTGATTACATTACTAAGAGGTTTTTAAATGAGAAAACTGCAGGCAAACTCTCTTTTCTTCGAGTTTGCTGCAGTCTGAAAATTTTTTATAATTTTGTTTTCAAATAACTTTGAACTTCATCCTGAAGCCTGGCATATAAGCTTGTTTCCAATTCAAAATCCTCTTTTTCAAGCACTTCAAATTTTTCAGGCTGGTCTATGTCCATTTCAATCGATACCTTGAATTCATAGGTTGCGTTCCCGATTAAATCAATTGAATACTTTTGGCTTTCATCATCATGGTGGACCACGCATTTAACTTTTCCGCCGTTATTGTAGACAGATATTTCACTTTCCAACGCATTTAATCCAACAGAGCATGTTACTAGGCTTGAGGCTGACATCGCCGTTCCACACGCATTCGTGAAGCCTACCCCCCGTTCGAATGTCCGCACATAAATGCTCCCTGGTTCCAGCTCTTTCACAAAGCTGACATTGACACCATCAGGGAAAAGCTCATTCGGTTGATTGACCTTTGTTGAAAGTTCGTCCTGCAAACCACTTTGCAAAATCTCACTATCAACCAGCGTGATCAAATGTGGATTAGGAACCGCCAATGCCGAAAATAATAGGGTATCATGAAGTTCCGGCAATAATTCGTTTTGCAACTGTTCTTTAGCCAATACAAGAGGTAGATCCTTCACATTAAAACTTACCGGTGAAATTTCCACCTTGAAAGTCGGAATTCCCTCATAAATATCTTCCGTTTTTTCCACGAGTAGATTTGCCTTCATGGTTTCAACAATCATTTTATCGAGTCCTAGAACGTCGTTCGCGTATCGTGCAACACAGCGAAGTCCATTGCCGCACATCGAGGCTTCCGAACCATCCGCATTAAAAACACGCATCCGGCAATCAGCATGTTCACTTTTCATTACGAACAAAATACCATCCGCCCCAAGCTTCTCCCTATTGCATAGGGCCTTCGCGAAATTTTTCCGCTCTTCTTCAGTAAACGTCAGGGTCGTAGTCAATTCATCAATGATTAAGAAATCATTTCCTGAACCATGGCTTTTTAAACCTTCAATAATCATCCTGTCACATCCTCTAATATGCTGCTTGTCATATATCATTTTTTTAATATTCTATATCATAGCATTTTCAAGATGGATGTGTCATCGCGTAAATCACAATATATCCATTTTTTCCGACGAAAAAACCAATAAGAAGAGCGGTTGGAATAAGAATTAACTCATTCCAACCGCTCTATTGAATTATTTACCGATCATACCAATGATGAAATAGACGATAAACATTCCGGCACTCACATACATCGGGGCTGACACTTCTTTCGCTTTTCCGGTTACCAGCTTCAAGAACGGGTACAGGATGAAACCGAATGCCATTCCATCGGCAATACTGTAAGTGAAAGGAATGATCGTAATGATCATGATTGCAGGTATGCTCTCGGTTAAATCGCTGAAATCCAGCTCTTTTATATTTCCGAGCATCAAAATGCCAATGATAATTAAGATGGGGGCAATGGCGCTATCAGGGATTACTTTTATCACCGGTATAAATAGAAGTGATAGAATGAATAGCACGCCCGTCACCACGGAAGTAAAACCAGTTCTGCCTCCTGATGCGATTCCAGCTGCCGTTTCAACTGTAGCAACGGTAGGACTCGAACCGAATATACCTGAAAACAGAACGGACACACTTGTCGCCTGCAGCGACTTTTTATAGGCATCCTGGCGGTTTATGCTATCTACATGCCCGTGTACAAGACCAATATTTTCAAAAACAAGAACCATCGTCATTGCAAATACACTTATCCAGAATTCTATCCGGTTCGCTTCCAAGAACGATAATGAAAAGAATAGATCGCCGTAGGAAGCTGTGTCAATGCCTGAAAAATGAATGTTTGAAAGTTGAACTGTCCCGAACCAATAAGCAATGAGGCTGCCTGCCAGGATGGTAATCATGAAATTACCGGGGACATTCTTGATGAACAGTGTAATTGCCAGCAAAAAGGTCAACACCGTTGCACACACCGCTGGATCGCTTAAATCTCCCAGTGCGACGATAGATGATGAACCTCTTGTGATTATCCCGCCCTTCTCGAGACCGATTAGCATCAAGAATAAGCCAAGACCGACAGATATGGCTTCTTTTATCGACCTTGGAATCGAATCACTGATTAACTTAGAGTATTTTGTAAAAGCGATGACTACAAAAATAACCCCTGAGATAAATACAGCACCCAATGCCGATTGCCAAGATAGACCCATTCCTTGGACCATGGTATAAGCAAATAGGGCATTTACGCCCATTCCTGGAACGAGGAGGATTGGGACATTCGCCCAAAGTCCTATCATGACACAGCTTAAAGCCGATAAAAGAATCGTCGCAATCACTGCACCATTAATCGGAATGCCCGCTTCCGATAAAATCAGGGAATTCACGATGAGAATATAGACTATTGTAAAATAGCCGACCACTCCAGCAAGGATTTCACGCTTCCCATTCGTTCCATAGTCGGAAAAATGAAAAAACGTCTCCAAGTTTAATTTCTTCATGTTGTATCCTTATTAAATTTGTCCCTCGCCCACCCGTTTGTATTAGTGACAAACCACACTTGGCGATTTTAACAAAAAAAAGGATAAAAATAAATAGTATTGATCAGAATTTGAAAAAAACTGTCGGAAATAATCCCGACAGCCTCGTTGAATATATTATTTTTGTCCTTCGGCATACCCATCGACTACCAATTCCAGCTTCCCTGTGTCAGGCGAAATGATAAGACCATGTACAGGAATATTTTTAGGAATCAAAGGGTGTCCTTTAATCACTTCCACACTTTTCTTACAACTTTCATAAACATCATCAAATCCGCGAAGCCAACTGCGAATATCTATTCCTGAGGCTCCAAGGGTATCGATGGTGCTTTGTGGAATATCACGTTCGAGCATCTTCCCTACCATAGAATCAGCATCGACTGATGCCATCCCGCAATCATGGTGAGGAATGACCAATACTTCATCCGCCTTTAACTCATAAACGGCAACAAGGATACTCCGCATGACACTTCCGAATGGATGGGAGACGATTGCCCCGGCAGTCTTCAGGATTTTGACATCGCCATTTTTGACATTCAAGGATTTCGGCAATAGTTCAACGAGCCGAGTGTCCATACAGCTAATGATGACCATACGTTTCTCAGGGAACTTATCCGTTCTATACTTGACATATTCACCTTTTTCTACAAACTGTTCATTAAAATCAAGAATCTCATTAAGTAAAGTCATATTTACCACCTTTTAATTGAGTATTTAATCTATGTATCCCACTATGATTATATCAAATATTTTAAAGATTTGCTAAAGAAGTAATCCTAGTCAATTTGAACGATGATTTAGCGTGGCTGCACAGAACCCAAAGACGATGATTTTAGGAATTTCATCAACATTTGATGAAAAAGAAAGGATGGGTGTATTTGTCTTGAATCGTTTCCCCCACTCCAAAGGCATCCAGCCCTCTTGGTATGAAACGATTTTCCCCCCTTCTATTGTGGCAATTTCGAATGAATTCACACTTCCCGGCGTTTCAATGGGCATCCATTCCGTACCATCTTCCTTATATATCATTCCATTAACCTTCACGAATGACCGATTTTCTTGATAAGATCCAATAATGCCGCCTTGATCATCCATGATCGTCATTTTATTGAAAAGTCCCCTTTTGATATGGTACTTAGCCAGCAAACGCCCCTCATGGTCCACCAGTTCATAACGCTTGGCCAAAAGCATAGACAAGAAATTGGGTATCATCCACATGAACCACTTCATATTCAAATCCCTTACCTCTCCCATTAGAGATCCATCAGGCGCAAATAGAAGCAGGCGCAATGTCGGTGCTGGCATAAAAGTCAATAAAACATGTTCATTTTTAAATAACCCAGCATTTGTCCCGATGTGATCATCAGGCAATTCCTTCATTCTATTTTCATATATACGATGACTGACAAATTGGGCAATGCTAAAGAAAATAAAAGGAGACGTTATCAATAATATATTGCCCGGAATCATTTTGAAAATATGGCAAATGAAAAATACAACGGCCAAAAGAAGTGATATCCAAGATGCATGAAAATTTGAATTGCTTGTTTTCTGATAATATTCACGTATATTCATATCCTGCTCTGCTCCTCACTCCTTATAAGAAAGATTGCTGCCTTGAACGAATATTGATCTGCAGTACCACAAACCGCCCGGCATCCACTTTCTAAAAGTGCATTGAAGTAGTTATCATAATACTTTATTCGCTTTAATGTGATCTATTCCCTTTTTAATGTAGGGCAATTCCCAACTTGGTTCCTATAAAAAAGGACTCCGAATTGAACGGAATCCTTTTTACATCATTACTATAAAATCCTGAAAATCAACGGGAACCTATAATCCGTTCCTTCATAAGCCCTAACGGCAGCGATGATGGTGAATACGACTAAAGCTATCCCGATAACAGGCAATAGCAAGAATCCAACCAATACTATAGTGAGTATCCCTGCAACTATTGAATATACGGTGTAGGAAATGAAAAAATTCATGTATTCCCTTCCGTGATAATCGACAAATTGTGAAGAGTCCTTCTTCAATAACCAAATCACTAAAGGACCGAGAAATGCTGTAAAAAAGCTGATCACATAAATAAGGGCAGCAAACACTCTTTCATCTTTAGTAGGCATAGTGTCTTCTCCTCCTTTCTCATACGAATAATTACGAATCAAATGCAAAATAGTTTCATTTTCCCTCTCATTATATTCGAAAAAAGTAAATTTGGACTGCCTTTTCTTCATAAAACCCAAATGGCACTATATATGACAAAAAATCAGAATATGTTCATCCGTCTTGTGCATACAGTTTAAATAATGGATGTCCCATACCTTCTAGAATGGAGTGATGTTTTTTTGCTGAACGAATTTCAAGCCTTCATCCTTGGGATCATTCAAGGCTTGACTGAGTTTTTACCTATTTCAAGCACTGGACATTTATATTTAGGACGGCATATCTTCCATCTTGACGAGGCCGGCATTTTTCTGGATACCATGCTCCATATCGGTACCTTGCTAGCGTTAGTGGTCGTCTATAAGAATGACATTATTGCCATTTTGAAAAAACCTTTCTCTAAAATGACCCTGCTTCTCATTGCCGGGACAATCCCTGCAGTGATTGCCGGCATTTTACTCGGCGATTGGTTCGATGGCCTTTCAAAAACAGGCGTGACCATAGGCTGGGAATTTTTAGCGACCGGACTGATTTTATGGGTAGCGGACGGAGTAAGAAAAGGCGGCAAATCCCTTAATGAAATTTCGATTAAAGATGCCTTGATCATCGGTACCTTCCAAGCTGCTGCCATCATGCCTGCCCTTTCGCGTTCCGGCCTAACGATAGCCGCTGGCCTATTCTGCCGGCTGGATAGGCCCACTGCAGCCTATTTTTCCTTTTTGCTATCAATTCCTGCCATTACCGGCGGCATTGTATTTCAGATGAAACCGATTTTTACAGGAGAAGTTGAACGGCTGCCACTCACTGCACTTTTCGTCGGAACCCTGGCAGCAGCAATCTTTGGTTATATAGCCGTAGTATGGATGATCGATTTCTTAAAAAAGAGATCACTGAAAATATTCTCCATTTATGTATGGGCCCTCGGCGTGATCATTTTATTCATGCAATTCACAGGTGAATTTTAAAGAAAAAAGCAGGCGAAAAAAACAGTTTTTCATGGAAAAATGCATACGTTTGCCTTTCAAATTCACCCTTGTTGAAAAAGTTGAAATTTGACGAAAAAAAAAGGCAAAAAACCTATTCCCAAACCGTTTTTTTTTTAGTATTATACCTTCGTAAGGTTCTTTTGATTTGCATACTTTCTGACAATAAAAATAGGGAAGGCAAATGGTGCGCCACCGGTTTCCGGTTCTAGTGGGTTCGATTCCCACCCCGAAATTTTTTGATGAGCGACTTAAAAAATTTCGAGGGTGGGCAGCGACTACGCATAAGAACTGCCCTCAAACGGAGGGACGGAAATGTTAAAAAAGAGAGATTTCACAGATTGTTTTTCTCTTTATGAACAAATGACGCATCCAGATGTCTTCCCTTTCGTGCGCCAAAAGGTAGATTCATATGAAGAATATGTTTTCATTACTAAGCAAACGATCGAAGCCGAAGATGCTGGGCAACTCATATCACGAACAATCTTGG
This sequence comes from Peribacillus aracenensis, assembly GCF_025175645.1. Lineage (NCBI taxonomy): Bacteria > Bacillati > Bacillota > Bacilli > Caryophanales > Bacillaceae > Peribacillus > Peribacillus aracenensis. Next base: position 7,550 of record NZ_JANZMJ010000013.1, on the reverse strand, counting down.
ATGAATGGGAAAATCCCATCGGTTGTATTTCTTTATACGATATTGAAAATGGTGCAGGTTTCTTAGGCACATGGCTCGGCAAGCCTTATCATGGAAAAGGGTATAATGCCATTGCAAAAGACGCTTTCTTTAAAGAGCTTTTTTTCGAGCTCGGTTTGGAAACGGTCTTCATGCGTATCCGTAAAAAAAATATCCGCTCTATAAAAGCCGCAGAAAAGCTTCCCTATGCCGTCAATGCCAACGAAACCAGAAAATCCCTTTATGATCAAATCAATCATGAAGGAGATATATACGATTTGTATGAAATCCCTAAAGATTTATACACCTTTCATATCCTTAGACAGCATGATGATGACGAACAACAGTTACTCGAAGCATAGAGCGAAGAACATTTCAACATGGCTTTGTTTTTCTTTTCATATAATGGCCGGAGCTTCCAAACCTGGAAAGCTCTTTTTTCCATTTTCACAGGATGTTTAAGATCGATTGCTGCAAATCCCTATTCTTTTTAGGGATATTTTTTTATAATGAATACAATTGACCAATTCAACAATATATTCAAAGCGTCATTGAAAGGACTTAATCATGAAAAAAACATTTGCTTTTATCGTGCAGCTCATCTTCCTGCTCATCATTTGCAAGCTCGGCTATTATTTAGCCAATTTACTTCATTTACCCATACCAGGCAACGTCATCGGCATGATTCTATTATTCGGTTTATTACAGACGAAGGTAATAAAAGTAGAATGGATTGAACTTACTTCAGGATTTTTGGTAAAGCACTTAGCCTTTTTCTTCATTCCCATTTCAATCAGTTTAATGACCATGGGATGGCTTTTCATTAAATTCGGTTTGCCATTGGCACTGACATTGGGAGTCAGCCTGGTTTTTGGATTCATCGTTTCGGCTTGGACCGTCCAGAAGCTATCCCATAGAGAAGAGGTTAAGCAGCATGACAGAGCTCATCACAACTTATAGCATCTTGATAACCATCCTTGCCTATTTCATTGGAAGGAAAATATATGCTAAACATCCATCACCTTTTACGACACCCGTATTTTTCAGTACGATTACAATTATTCTCGTACTGCTGATCAGCGGTTTGGACTTCGAAGATTATTCACCAGGAAAGGACATCATCACCTACTTCCTGGGACCAGCTACCGTTGCTTTGGCCGTACCACTTTATAAAAATAGAAAAATAATCGTTAAATATGCAATGCCGGCAATTAGCGGCATGGTTTTTGGTCTTCTGGTCACATTGTTCATTGCCTTTGCCATCGCTAAAGCATTTTCACTTCCGCAAATCATACTCCAAGGATTGGCGGTTAAATCCATTACAGTGCCCATCGCTGTTGAAATCACCGAACTTTATGGCGGAAATTCCAATATATCAGCAGCCTTCGTCATTTTGACTGGGGTGCTGGGTACGATGATCGCTCCAAAAATGATGGATAAACTAAACATTACGATGCCTTTCGCACGCGGTATCGCTTATGGTACGATCGCCCATGGTCTCGGAACGGCTCAAGCTGCCCAGGAAAGTGAGTTTACTGGGGCTGTCGCAGGTGCGGCAATGGCTATCGCAGGTATCCTTATTTCCTGTTTCTTTCCTTTTATAAGTAATTTCCTATAAAGAAGAACCGCAGCGTCAACGACGTTGCGGTTCTTCTTTAAGATTTATTTTTTTGCAGATCGTCGTATAGACGCCTTAGAATATAGGTTTTATACAGCTCCAGCTTTTTTTTCTCAATTGGATGATAGCTAATCCCTGCGGCTTTCAGCTGCTGAATGAACCACCCTTTGGAATATTCATAAGCCATTCTACCCCCTCCTCTGTTCGAAAAGATATGCTACATAGAGGGGATTGATACTTATTTTTTTGCACCCATTACTTTAAGTAGTAATTCATACATTTCAGCTGCCGTTTTGAATGGGCGCTTTTGACGCATTTTCTCCTGATATTCATCCGATTGTTTCACTAAATCCGCCAATGCAGCATTAAAAATCCGGTCATTTAGCTCTTCTTCTTCGATGACTTTACAAAAACCCTGTTTTTCAAAGCTTGACGCATTCAGGATTTGATCTCCACGGGATGCATTGGCACTTAGAGGGATAAGCAACATCGGCTTTTGCAAAGCAAGGAATTCAAAAATTGAATTTGAACCTGCCCTTGACACAACGACATCAGCAGCCGCCAAAAGATCGAATAATTCCTCATGTACGAATTCAAAAGGGGCATATCCCCTTTGTTTCAATTCCGTTTTCACATTCCCCTTCCCGCAAATGTGAATAATCTGATAATCCTTTAATAAGGCATCAAGGTTATCTGTAATCAGATTATTGATTTTAACGGCCCCAAGGCTTCCTCCCATAACGAGCAATACCGGTTTGTTATTCGTGAATCCACAAAATGTCTTTCCAGCAGAAGCGTTTCCAGTAAAAATCCCATCGCGCAATACAGCGCCAAGATACATGGCCTTCTCTTTAGGAAGATCTTTTTCCGTTTCCTGGAAAGTGGTGAAGATTTTAGATGCAAGCGGCATGGCAATCTTATTAGCCAGACCAGGCGTATAATCCGATTCATGTATCGCGATCGGTATTCTCAGCATCCTGCCTGCCAAAACGACTGGAACCGAAACGAATCCACCTTTAGAAAAAATGAAATCCGGCTTGGTCTTTTTTAATATTTTTCGTGCATCAAAAATCCCTTTTATGACCCGGAAAGGATCTTTCATATTTTCAACAGATAGATAACGCCGAAATTTTCCAACGGAAATCGTTTCATAACGGACCTCGGGAAATTCCGTCTCGATGATATTTTTTTCAATGCCTTTTTTTGATCCAATATAAGTAACATCCCAATCATGCTTTAAAAATTCAGGGATGATTGCTGCATTAACAGATACATGACCGGCAGAACCGCCTCCGGTAAATACTATTTTCTTAGTCAATATTTCCACCTTCCAAACTTAAAAAATCACTTTGCATCCATATTACCATATATCCTTGCCATTAATAACTTGAAAAAGTATTCAGTGAATCGCTAAATCCCAATGATGAATGTAATCATCGATTATTTTTCCTTTTTCAGCATGAATATATTATAATCTTAGTATTCTACAATACTACAAGATACATTGGAGGAGTAATACATTGCAAGAAGTTTCTGAATCACTCGATCAATTTGATGGAATCGAAGCCTGGACCAATTTAGGAATTTCCATTGGCATTTTTCTAATTTTCCTTTTGCTTCGAAAAGTATTTACTACATATATATTCAAGTTCTTTCTACGAATTGCAGAAAAACGTAAAGTAGAATTTGCCGCCAACTTAATGCTCGCTATAGAACAACCGGTAAGATTGCTTATCGTTTTGATTGGTATCATTATATCCATGCACTATTTTCCGATCGACTCACCTTCGGTTGAATTCAGATCGAAAATATATAGATCGTTTTTTGTTTTCTTATTCTTTTGGACGATTTTTAATATCAGTTCGAGCTTTACTATATTATTTCCGAAATTGGTAAGTAAATTCGGACTTGAAGTCGATCAAATCGTCATGCCGTTCTTTACGAAAATCATAAAATTGATCATCATTGCTTTTGGTGCCTCCATCATTGCGGAAGAATGGGGATTTAATGTCGATGGATTTGTTGCGGGGCTTGGTTTGGGTGGTTTGGCTTTCGCTCTTGCCGCTAAAGATACCGTCAGCAATTTCTTTGGGGGTATCGTCATCGTTACCGAAAAACCTTTTACCATAGGAGATTGGGTCAAAACTCCCAGTGTGGAGGGAACCATCGAAGACATCACATTCCGAAGCACCAAAGTTCGGACTTTTGCCCAAGCTTTAGTTACAGTCCCAAATGCCACCCTTTCGAATGAACCGATCATCAACTGGTCCAAGATGGGCAAAAGACAGATTGCCTTTCATTTGGGCGTAAATGTCACGACACCAAAAGAAAAATTGGAAAATGTCATTAGGGAAATTGAAAAAATGCTCATTGATCATCCTGAAGTACATCCTGAAACGATTTTGGTTAAATTTGATGAGTTCAGTCATTCCGGTTTCAACCTTTACCTTTATTTCTTCACGAATGCGACGGACTTTGGGGGATATTTATCAATCAAAGAAGATGTGAACTTTAAAATAATGGAGATATTGGATCAGGAAGATGTACAAATTGCCATTCCTTCACAGGCATTCATTCTTCAAAAAGACTCAAATTTTGAAGCCATGAATGATTTTGAATCCATGCGCGACTGACAAAAGGACTTGCCCAATACGGCAAGTCTTTTTTAACCTCTAATAAAAACTCTTAAAACATCACATGCTTATGTGATATAATTCTTTCATTGTGTTGAAAATTCCAAATATTGATATTGAGGTACTTTGATGAATCAGACTTATACTAAATCCCAAAAGATCCGCTTGTTATTTTATATATTGATACCTATCCTGATCACCCAAATCAGCATGTATGCCATGACTTTTTTTGATGTGATGATGTCGGGACAATACAGCACCCAGGACGTTGCTGGCGTCTCCATCGGCAGTTCGCTATGGACACCAGTGTACACGGGGCTGAGCGGGATATTGATTGCCTTGACGCCAGTGGTTTCGCAGCTGGTAGGTTCCAGGCAGTCTAAATCCGTTTCCTATTCCGTGATGCAGGCCATTTATTTAGCTGTAACTTTAGCCTTGATCATTTTAGTCATTGGGGCGTTTTCTTTGAACCCCATATTGAGTGCCATGGACCTTGAAGATGGTGTTCACATGGTGGCCCATGATTACTTGATCGCCCTTTCACTCGGTATCCTTCCTTTATTCGTTTATAATGCGTTGAGAGCTTTCATTGATGCTCTGGGACAGACTAGGATTTCCATGATCATCACCTTATGTGCACTCCCGGTAAACGTCCTTTTTAATTACCTGTTAATATACGGGAAGTTTGGATTCCCTGAACTTGGCGGTGTCGGTTCCGGTTACGCCACTGCCATTACGTATTGGTTAATTGCGCTTGTGGCCATCCTTGTTGTGATAAAAATCAACCCATTTTCGACATATGATGTTTTCAGTGAATTTTTCCGGGTTTCCTGGAAAGAATGGAAGGCCTTATTATTGATCGGGGTACCCATCGGACTAGCTATCTTTTTTGAAACCAGCATTTTCTCGGCCGTCACCCTTTTAATGAGTAAGTATGACACCGTGACAATTGCATCGCATCAGATCGCCATGAATTTTGCGTCACTGCTTTATATGATCCCGCTAAGTATATCCATGGCATTGACGATCGTCATTGGATTTGAAATTGGAGCAGCCCGTTATAAAGACGCCAAAGAGTATAGCTGGATTGGCATTTCAATGGCATTGACGATGTCGCTCGTTTTGTCGACCATCTTATTCCTCTTCCGCGAACCTGTGGCGGCTTTATACACCAAAGACCATGAGGTAATGATGTTGACTTCACATTTCTTGATATATGCCATCTTCTTTCAGATATCGGATGCCCTGCAGGCACCTATTCAGGGTATTTTGCGTGGATATAAAGATGTAAATGTCACATTTGCGATGTCACTTGTCTCCTACTGGATTCTCGGACTTCCCATTGGCTATTTCTTTGCAAAGTATACGGATATGGGAGCCTTTGGGTACTGGATCGGCTTAATTTCCGGCTTGGCTCTCGGAGCTATAGGCTTGGCGGCTCGCTTACGGTTCATACAGCAAGTCAAATATAAAAAAATGACGTAAAAAAAGGTGGAGCTGGATTATACCGGCCCCACCCTTTTTATATTCTGAATTAAACTCCTAAACCACTAGGCTTTATATATTTTCCCAAGAACATCCTTACCGCCTGTTACCGGTATGATGCTGCCGGTAATGAAATCTGATTTTTCATCACAAAGGAACGTGATGACCCTCGCTATATCTTCCCCTGTTCCCGGTCTGCCGACTGGAACCGTATCATCCTTTTCTTCTCTCGCGACCCTAATTTCCTCCTCTTTCCAGTCACCTACGATATCACCGGGACAGACCATATTCACGGTGATGCCATGTGTAGCTTCTTCGGCAGCTAAAGTTCTTGTCAAGGAGGTCAAGCCGCTCTTGGCAGCAGCAAAAACAGAACGATAGATCCAACCTGGTGCAGTTTCACACCGTTCAAACCCCAATGTAATGACTCTACCCCAGTTTCTACTGCGCATTTGTGGAATAAGCTCTTTAGCAAAATAGAAAAAACCATTTAAATTTCCATCCATGATGTATTTCCATTCATCACTGCCATATTCAGTCATGGGCTTACGGTCATGCATATATGGCCCTGCATTATGAATGAAAATATCAACATGGCCAAATGACTCCGAAATCTTTTGCAAAATATTCAGGCAATCCTCCTCACTCGACGAGTCACCTTGAATCGCAATTGCCTTAACATGGTACCTTTCCTGTAATTCATCCACTAATGCTAAAGCTGCCTTTTTACTTTTTCGATAAGTAATGATAATGGACATTCCATTATCCGCAAGTGAAAGTGCCATCCTTTTGCCGATTCCCGTTGCTCCACCAGTAATAAAAGCTACTTTGTCATCCACAGGCTTTACCCTCTTTATCTAATGGATTTTACTTAATTATACATAAGTTTATTCCATTTTCGATAATTTAGTAATTATAATAAAGAACCTATGGGCTTTAACTGCATAAAATATAACAAATAAACCTGTCAGACCAAAAGCAGGAGAGAGGAATCCATTATGTTTCCCTGGAATTCACTTTTTTCTTTTAAGAATAACTCGAACCAGAAGGAATTCATGAAAAATATGCAGCAAAGTGATGTACAATCGTTCATCGAAAAAGTATTTTCACAAGTCATCCCTGACAATATGCAAGGTATGATGAACCAAAATGATGGCAGCTCACAAGTAAATGGCGGCTCACAAGTAAATGCCAGATCTGAACTTCCTTTACATGCAGAAGTATTTGAAACCCACTTATATGTCTTTGTAAGAATTCCCATAGAAGATGAATCTTGGCTAAAAAAAATGAAACTTTACCATACATCTAACCAATCCATCATCGAGGGGATTCCTGAAGAGTCGGATCGGCATGTCATTACACTCCCCGCACTTGTTAAGAAAAAAGGGGCATCGGCCCAATATAAAGAATCAACTTTGGAAATACGTCTTCAGAAAAGTTTCAATACCCAGTATTCAGAAATCGATGTATCCGAGATATAAGCTGCTACACACCGGGACCTCGCTGATAATAAAGTGCGGTTCCTGTTATTTTCTTGGTCCCAACTTTTTTTGATTCGATGTATTTTATTTCATGGAATGGAATGATCCATTCCCGCAAAAAAAGAGCACCCCATGTCATGAAGTGAACCCAAAAAGTTAGACACTTTATTTAGTTAGGCAACCTTGAAGGCATGAACCCGGTAATCAACCGGGCTCATGCCTTTTAATTTCACCTTAATTCGTTGGTGATTGTAATAATAAATATAATCTTCTAGTTCTTGTTTGAAATGCTTCATGCTGTCGAACGTTTGTAAA
>NZ_JANZMJ010000012.1:0-146183 GCF_025175645.1 Peribacillus aracenensis | reverse complement strand
GGGTAGTATGGAGAAAATGGACTTTGAAAAACTAAAAAATCAATTATTAGCACGTATTGATACTGATGATCTTCTCGAAATAAAGAAAGTGAATGATCTAATTCGACTGCATGAATTAGATGCCGAGTGCGATACAGTGATTAATCGTGATGGAATTAGTATTACGATTGAAAATGGAAAACAAAAATTTATAAAAAGCCATCCGAGTATGAATGAAAAAATGAAAATCAACGCTCAAAAAATTGCGCTAGAAAAATCGATTAAATTTAAATTAAAGGCAACCCCTGCCCCTGCATCATCATCTGTGGAAGGCAAACCAAAGCGTGGTAGTTTAATTTGATTACTTATAACTACGTAGAAGAATATATTTCGATGTGGCGTAACGGCGACATCATTTTAAACAAAGAGCGTATCATGCTTATCGAGTGGCTTGAAGCGGACATCCTGACTATGGTTGACGTTTACTTTGATAGTAAGCACATTGAACAGTTTATACAATTTGCTGAAAAGTGGTATTTCGATTTAGAACCATTTCAAACATTTATCACTTGTTTTATTTTCTTACGTTATAAGGATACAGATGATTTAGTATTCGATGAATTTTTCATTTACATGGCACGCGGAGCAGGTAAGAATGGTTTTATTTCAGCACTTGTAAATTATCTAATTAGTGAGCTTCACGGAATCGATTTTTATAATGTGTCAATTGTGGCCAACAGCGAAAAACAAGCTAAGACTTCATTTGCAGAAGTCTACAATGCAATTGATATGAATGATGATTTGAAGTCTTATTTCAAGCATCAAAAAGCTGTTATTGAATCGGTAGATACAAAAGCTATCTTCCAATTCCATACGTCAAACGCAAGCACGAAAGATGGTTTGCGCGATGGTTGCGTTATTTATGATGAAGTACACGAATATGAAAACAATGATGTAGTAGATGTATTCTCGGGTGGTCTCGGTAAAGTGCGAGACAGTCGGGAATTTTTTATTGGTACAGATGGATTTGTGCGAGATGGTTTTATTGATCGTTTAAAAGAACGTGCTATGAGTATTTTGAAGCGTGAAGTTTCGGTAAAAGAAGATTCATTATTTCCGTTCATGTGCTGCATCGATGATGAAGAAGAAATGCATAATCCAGACATGTGGCAAAAGGCGAATCCACAGTTTCATCCGCCATTAAGTGGCTATGCAAAAACATTATTCAAGAAAGTGTTGAAGCAATACAAGAAGCTCGAAAATGATGCATCAGGATATGAAAATTTCATTACAAAACGTATGAATCTACCAAAAGTTGATTTAGAAAAATCAGTTTCATCATGGGAGAAAATAAAAGCTACCAATCAAGGATATGATTTATCGGAATTGAAAAAACGCGAATGCATAGGTTCTGTTGACTATGCTTCCATTCGAGACTTTGTTGCTTGTGGATTGCTTTTCTTGAAAAACGATTATTTCATCATACCAAGAGAACTATCGTATTCGTTCGTTTGCAAACCATTTGCTGATAAACATTACGGTTATAGTACACCGAAAGCAGAAGGTAATAACAAAAAGGACCATCGAAAATTTGCACCTATTCGCAAATGGGAAGAAGATGGTTTATTGAAAGTGCTAGATAAAGATTCAATGGATCCATACATTGTTGTCCAATGGTTTGTGGATCGTCGTAATGAAGGTTGGAATATAAAAAAAATCATTGGCGATAATTTCCGAATGGAAATATTACGGCCACTATTTGAAGCAGAAGGGTTCGAAGTTGAAACCATTCGAAATCCAGATGCTGCAAGTGCTTTGTTATCCCCGAAAATCGACCTTGCCTTTGATGAGGAACGAGTTATTTTTGGTAAGAATCCTATTATGCATTGGTACACAAACAATGTTCTGGTTGTTATTGATAACAAGGGCAATAAGTTATATCGAAAAAAGGAGCCAGTCAAACGCAAAACGGATGGTTTTATGATGTTTTTATATGGAGTATGGGCATCTAGAGATTTAGAGGATTACGATTTTTCAGATGCTTTAGATGCATTAGATGCACTCAATTTTTAGGGAGGGGGTGAAAATGTAAATGGGATGGTTAGATAGTGTATTAAGAAGAAATAGCGAATTGGAATCATTGTTTGATTTGGATTTAATTGATGAAACCAGTCATCGAGCATATCTAAAAAAGATGGCTCTGGAGATCTGTATCAACTTCATCGGTCGGTCCATAAGCCAATCGGACTTCCGGGTTATGGAGGGGGACAAGCGCCAATATAATGATTGGCATTATCTTTTAAATGTCCGGCCAAACACAGATCAAAGTGCTGCGGACTTTTGGCAAAGCTTCATCTACAAATTGATTGATGAAAATGAAGTGCTGGTTGTTCTGACGGATGACAATAATTTGCTAATAGCTGACGATTTTGTCAGGGATGAATATGCTGTGTATCCAGACAGATTCAGAGACGTAACGGTTAAGGATTATACGTTCAAACGATCATTCCAGATGGACGAGGTTATTTATCTAACTTATAACAATGAGAAACTTTCAAAATTCATGGAAGGAATGTTTGAAGATTATGCTGATTTGTTCAGTAGGATGATTGAAATCAGCATGAGGAATAATCAAATTCGTGGGACAGTAGGCATTGATTCAAGCCAATCTCTCGATGAAAAGAACACAAATAAACTGCAGAATTTCATTGATAAGTTATTTAAATCATTTAAGGCAAATTCCATTGCTCTTGTCCCGAAATTGAAAGGCTTTGAATACACCGAAGTATCAAAAGGTGATGTGAAGGGACAATCCATTGAGGATTTAACCAAATTAAAACGTTCTGTTATTGGTGATGTAGCCAATGTGTTAGGTATTCCAACTGCTTTGATTCATGGTGAATTATCTGATTATGAAACATCTATTAAAGCTTTCGTAAAGTTCTGCAATAATCCAATCGTCAAGAAAATACAGGACGAGATTAATGCAAAAATAGTTGCAAAAGAAGATTTTTTAAAAGGATCCAGGATAGATGTGTTTGGGTTAACAGAAAGGGATTTAATAGAAAATGCCGAGGCTGTTGATAAGTTAGTAGCTTCTGGAGCATTCACGCGAAATGAGGTGAGGGAGTTGTTTGGTAAGGAACGTTCTGATAATCCGGAGTTAGATGAGTTTGTTATCACGAAAAACTATCAAAGTGCTTCAACCGTGAAAGGAGGTGAGACTAAGTGACGAAAAAAATTCAAGCAATCCCTTATAAGTTTTTGAATCAAACCAATGGAGAAGAGCATGAAATGATTATTTCTGGTGCCATTGGCAAAAGTGGATGGTTTTATACGGCTACAAGTGCAGAAGATGTTCGCAATGCCCTGGCTGAAATCACTGCTCCCACTGTGCGAATTAAATTAAATAGCGGTGGTGGCGATGCTGATCAAGGGGTTGAAATTTACAATTACTTAAAAGACCTGGATAAACATATCGTTGTGGAGGTGACATCGTTGGCCGCATCAGCTGCATCAATAATTGCGATGGGAGCGGATGAGGTGATTATGCGGACTGGATCAAGGATGATGATTCATGAAGCGGCAACCTTTGCATATGGAACTAAGCAAGATATCAAGAAAACTCTTAATGCCCTTGAGACTTATGATGAATCGATTATATCCATCTATCAACAAAAGACAGGTAATAGCCGTGAGGAAATAGCCAAATTAATTGAGGCTGAAACCTGGATGACGGCCGAGCAGGCTGTCAAGGATGGCTTTGCTGACAAAGTGGAATATGAACCGAAAGAAGATTCAAAAGAAGGCATTACGGACGAACAATTACAAGAAATCATTAATACTGTTACAAACAATTTAAAACAAAATAGTAACCAAAACAATGAACCTCATTCCCCTGTCCCAGCTGAGCGTGAGCCAGTTATGACAAAACGAAAAGGGTTCATTTTTTAATTTGAAAATATTGGAGGAATGTAAGGATGGTTATGAAATTAAACAAGCACACAGAAACGTATGAAAATGCAAAAGCGAATTATGCTGAGGTAGTTAAAAATGAAAATTCTACACCAGATCAAGTTGAAAAATCTTGGAACGATATGCAAGATGCGTTAGTCAATTCATTATCAACTCAAATTAAGCAGCAAGTAGCAAACGATAACTTAGATAATATGGTTTTAACTTCTCGAGGAACAAATGTATTAACTTCAGGAGAGCGTGCTTTCTTCAATCAAGTTGTTCAATCGGATGGGTTCACTGACGATTTGATTTTACCGGAAACAGTTGTTGAACGTATTTACGACGATTTAACAACAGAACATCCGTTACTATCAGTTATCAACTTTCAAAATCTTGGCACTATCACTTTAACAGCTATTACGTCTGAATATGAAGGTGCGGCTGTATGGGGTCCAATCTTTGGGGATATTAAAGGGCAATTAAACGCTGCATTCAATCAAGAAAATATCGCGCAATCTAAGTTAACGGCATTCGTTGTATTACCGAAAGATTTAAAGAAATTTGGTCCTGTTTGGATTGAAGCTTATGTGCGAGCTCAAATTACTGAAACTTATGCAGTTGCTTTAGAAAACACAGTGATTAATGGTGTGGGTCCTACTAAACACGAGCCTATTGGATTAGTTCGCGATTTACAAGCAGCAGTTGATCCAACAAATGGCCACGCTAAAAAAACAGCAGCAGGTACATTAACTCTTGGCGATACGAAAACTACTATTGAAGAATTTGCTGGAATCGGTGAATTACTTTCTGTTAAGCAAAACGGAAAACCTTTAAATGTTAGTGATAAAGTAGCGTTAATTATCAACCCGACAGATTCTTGGAAGTTAAAAGCAAAATTTACTACACAAAATTCATTAGGTGTGTACATCACAGCAATTCCATTCAACTTCACTTTAATTGAATCAGTATTTGCAACTTCTGGTGAAGTAATCGCATTTGTTAAAGATCGTTACGATGCTTATCGTGGTGGTGGTGTTGAAGTGAAGGAATACCAAGAAACACTAGCGCTCGAAGATTGCAATTTACACATCGCAAAGACTTTCGCATTCGGTAAGCCACGCGATAATAAAGCAGCAGCAATCTATACATTATCTATTAATACTCCGGAAGGGTGATTTAGATGGCTAAATATAAAGTGTTAAAAACATTCAAGGATATCCACACGAATGAAGTTTATGAACCTAATCAAGAAATTGAAATGAAAGTAACAAGGGCTAAAGAGGTTGAGCAAAATCTCGATGGCTCTTTTTTAAGTAGGGTAGAAGAAAAAGAAGATGATAAGTAGGTGATTTGATTGGAAATCACTAACGAATTGCTTTTACAGTTCAAAGAACGCATGAAAATATCACACTCGAAAGAGGACGACAATATCAAAAAAATGTTGTCCTTTTCATATGCGGCTATCAAAAGAAAGTGTGGAGAATTTGATATTGCTACGCATGAAGGTGGAAGAGAACTTGTCTTTGAGCGTGCGCGATATTCTTATAATGATGCCGTGGAGTATTTCGATGAAAACTTTGCTAGTGAAATAACAGGGGTAGCTCTTGATTTATACGAGGGGGATCCTGATGAAACCAAAGTTTAACCCAAATAAAATCGGAAGCGGTGAGTTAAGGACACCTGTTTGCTTTTACCAATATGCCCCGAATAATGGCCCAGAGCCAGGCGAAGGAGCATTGGTGCAGGTATATGAGTGTTTTGCAGAAGTGTACAGCGCAAGCATGAAAGATATCGAAATTCTCAATTCTGGCAAGGAACAACAGCAGCTAAAATTTATGAATACGAAAAATGCCGTGACTATTAATATCCGCGATTCATTCGGTGAGTATTTTCCCGACACTGAACACTACGCAGAGTTAGAGGATGATCGCTATTCAAAAATGATAGATGGTGAACGTAAATATATTCGTTTTAATGTGATTGACGTTCGCCCGAACCTAACTAATAACGATTTTATTACCGTTCTTTTGGCGGTGATCACATGAGTGTTGAATTTAAGGGGTTCGAGGACGTCTATAAAAAACTGCAAAAACAATTGTCAGAACAGGCTTTAAGCAGAGTATCCAATAAAGCTTTAATGGCCGGAGCGAATGTGGTTTCAAAAGCCGTCTCCGATGAATTCGAGGCATTTAAAGATCAAGGGTGGTCTCAGGAAGAAATTGTAGTAGGTAAGGTAACAAGCAAGAACGGATTTAAATCGATATTAGTGGGATGGAACGGACCACATGAACGGTATCGGTTAGTCCATCTAAATGAATTTGGCTATAACAGAAATGGTAAAAAAGTAAAACCTAGAGGCTACGGATCTATTCAACGAGCAATCTCGAATAGTGAAGGAGCCTTTTTGCATGCGGTCACGAAGGAGATGAAAAAACAATTATGACAGATGGATTGATGGTGATTTATAACCAACTAAGAACAAATGAATTAATTGTTTCCCTTTGTGAAGACCGTATTAAGTTTTATGAATATCCCGAAACAGGAGATACCAGCAAACCTTTCATCGTGATTGACCCATTAATTCCTCCTTTTCCAACGGTCTATGCAAGTAATGAAAATCATGCTTATAAATATCTGTATCAAATTGATGTGGAATCAACGGAACGAATAACCGTTAAAAAGATACAGGCTGAGATAAGGAAGGAATTGAAAAAGCTTGGTTTCGGACAATTAAAAGATGAGGGTTTAGATGAATATTTCAAAGAAACAAAACGCTTTGTTGACGCCAGGCGTTATCAAGGACTAATAAAAGAAGAGGTGCTGTAAATGGGTATTAGAGTAGGTTTCAAGCGGGCAACATTTGTGGTTTTAGATAAGGATGGTAAAGCCACGAAAGATGTATTTGTTGTTGAAGGTAAGGCCAACAAGGGCGGAACAACGGAAGCTACCATTTCAGGTATATCCCCTGAATCTGTAAAGGCTTATGCTTCAAATGTGGCGTATTATGTATCTGCAAAAGGCACGGGTGACGTTAAAGCGGAAATCGGCATTCTGGACGTTCCGGAAGATATGACAGAAGCGGTATTGGGTCGTAAAAAACACACAGATGGCTTTACATTGATTGGTGAACGTACAGAGGCGCCGTATGTGGCCGCATTATTAGAATCAGAGGATGCTTCAGGCCAGCCGGTTTTATTCGCTTTATTAAAAGGTAAAATGTCTGCCGGTGATGTGTCGCTTAAAACAAGTGAAGATAAACCAGCAGAACCAGATGATGAAAAACTGACAATGGAATGTATTGCAAATAACGATGGCGAAACCATTGCTTATGGGATCGGTACGGAAATTGCTACAAAGTTAAAAGCATATGCATTTCCCCCTGCTACACCACCTGCTGGATAAATAGAAGCCTTCCTTGCGGAGGGCTTTTTCATTTTATTTTTATGAAAATTGGAGGAATGGAACATGTACACATTAGATATAACCGATTCAGAAACAAAAAAGGTCACTACCCTGACGCAACCATGGGTTAGTGGCAAACAACTAATAACAGCATTAAAGCTGAATAATGCCGTCTATGAGAATGATGAAGAGTCAACCATGGCCCTGGTCAATTTCGTTGCTGATTTATTTGACGTTAAAGCAAATGACATCCTAGAAGGTATCCAGGCACATGAATTAATGGAGAAATTGTATGAGGTGTATTACAAAGTTCTTGGTTACAGCGAAAAAAAGAGTCAGAAGTTGATCCAGTTCATGAAGGACGGGGAAGTAGAAGCGGAACTGGATTAACCCCACAAGAAGCGATTGATAATCTAAATGCCCTTTTTCTAAATTTAATGCAGCAGGGTATGAGCTATCACGATGTAGTTCATGCCGATTACTATCATTTAATGGAAATTTTAAATAATGATGAAAAACCTAAAAAAGAAAAAGCCATGGATTTAGCGGACTTTGTAAAAACATTATCGTAGGAAAGGAGGAAACTAATTGATAGGAAAAACTCAACCACTTGGAAAAATGATTATTGAAATGGATTTATCGTCTGCCAGTTTCACCAAATCTTTAACGGCTGTAAACCGATCGATTAAATCCGCAGAACGTGAAATGAAGGCCAATATGGCCGTGTTGAATAATGCGGATGATAAATACGGTGCATTAGGTAAGCAGGTTGCCGGCTTAAATAAGATCATGTCTTTGAACGAAAAACGCATTCAGCAATTGAATGAAAAACGTAAAAAAGAGCTTAAGACAAATGCGGAAAGTTCCAAGGTTATACAAAATTTAAATAAAGAAATTAATACAGCCGTACAGCGACAAAGTGCCTGGCAAAAGCAAGTCAAAGATGCTACCAGCAAAATGGTCGACTATACATCGTCCACGAAAGATTTAGAATCCGAACTGGCTAAACTTAAAAAGAAGACGGACGACCATGTGGAGAGTCAGAAAAAAAGCGGGTTAGCCTTTTCAGCTCAAAAATCTAAGCTTAAAGGATTGAGTGACCAGGCTAAAATCCATCAACAGATAGTCGATACCCAAAAACAAAAAGTGGCGGATTTGACAAGGGAATTTGGCGAGCATGATCGCAGAGTCGATGAGGCCAAAAATAAATACAAGTCCCTCGTGGATGAACAACAAAAATTGAATTCATCGTTCAATACTCTGAATCGAAAAATCTCCACTGTTCATCCTTCTTTTGGTAAGTTAGCAGATGACATTGGAAAAGCAGAATCAAAGCTTCGAGGCTTATCTAATCGCGCCATGACCACGGGTTCAACCTTAAACGAAACAGGCCGTTCGATTTCATCTAGCTTTAGAGGCATTGCTTTAACAGGCGGTTTAGGGTTAGGGTATACCATCAAACAAGCAGCTGATTTTGAACAAGCTATGGCCGACATTAAAGCGCTCATGAGTCCAGAAGAATGGAAACAATACGGAAAAGGGATGAATACCCTTGTAAAAGAACTTGGACTTGAAACGAAATACAGTAATAAAGAAGTGGCCGTCGGGTTGCAAGAGTTGATTAAAGCTGGTGTTGATCTAGATGCAATCATGAGCGGTGGATTAAAATCATCCCTTTCATTAGCCACAGCAGGTGAATTGGAATTAGGTCAAGCAGCTGAAATTGCCTCAACCGTGTTGAATTCATTTAGAGATGACAATATTGATATGGCAAAAGCAGCCGATTTACTAGCCGGTTCGGCAAATGCTTCCGCCACATCTGTGGAAGAAATGAATTATTCATTATCCCAAGTTTCAAGTGTGGCAGGACCCGTTGGATTTAGCTTTGCGGATACAAATACAGCATTGGCTGTTTTCGCTCAAGCTGGGCTGAAAGGATCGGATGCAGGTACATCCTTAAAAACCATGATAATGCGGTTGTCTCCACAGACTGATGCAGCTGCAACGGCAATGGATGAATTGGGCATTGCTACAACCAATACAACGGCCGGCTATAAATACTTAGTGGAAAAGGGTATCCAGCCAGCTTCAAGAACTATTCCGGATTTAGATAAGGCATTCAAAGAATTAGCCAAACAAGAACTTGGTTCTGGGGCATCTAAAGCAAAATTGAGAAAAGAATACGATCGACTTCAAAAAACGAGTGGGTATCTTTCATCTTCCTTCTTTGATGAGCAAGGTAATGTTAAAGCCATGTCTGAAGTTTTTGATATTCTTCAAGAGTCTACAAAAAATCTTTCCAAAGAACAAAAAATCAATGCCTTTAATACCATCTTTGGTTCGGATGCCATTCGTGGTGCCATGATCGCTAGTAAATCAGGTGCTGAAGCGTTTGACGAGATGGGTGTAGCCATTAATAAAATTAGTGCCGATGATGTAGCAAAAACTAAAATGGACACATTAAAGGGCTCTATTGAAAAAATGACAGGTGAGGCGGAGAGTGCTGCCACGACCTTCGGGACGGCCTTGATTCCGACCATAAAAACGGTGGCTGGGACCATCGAGGATGTAGTCGGCTGGTTCAATAAATTAGACCAGGGTACGCAGCATTCCATCGCAAAATGGACAGCCATTGGTGTGGGTGTGGCTGGTGTAGGTGCGGCACTTGGATTTTTAACGATTGGGATTGGCGGTTTAGTTACTGGAGTCGGAAAAATTACTCGTGGCGGGGCTGGCCTACTTAAATTTTTATCAAATGGTGTCATTAATTTAGGTAGTTTTACGTCCATGACCAAAGGCAGCACTCAATCTTTAAACGCTGAGACGGTTGCCCTTAATACCAATACCACAGCCTTGCAACGCAACAATAGCGTTCGTGGCGGCGGGTTAGCAGGTGGCAAAAAGGCACCTGCAGGAACTACTATTACTCCTACTGTTTCTACAGGAAGCAGAGTGGCTAAAAATGCAGGGAAGGTTGGCAAAGGAGCCAAAGCCTTAAAATATGTAAAAGGGGCTGGCCCAATCGGAACGGTTATCGGGGTCGGCGCATTAGGATA
This sequence comes from Peribacillus aracenensis, assembly GCF_025175645.1. NCBI lineage: Bacteria > Bacillati > Bacillota > Bacilli > Caryophanales > Bacillaceae > Peribacillus > Peribacillus aracenensis. Next base: position 135,789 of record NZ_JANZMJ010000012.1, on the reverse strand, counting down.
TGAATTGGCTACCGGTTCTGGAACAAAAGAATCGATTGGCGGAGGTATTGGTGGCACTTTAGGTGGTATCGGTGGTGGTGCTGCAATGGGTGCGGCACTTGGTTCGATTGTGCCAGGTATTGGTACTGCAATCGGCGGCATTGCTGGCGGTATTATCGGTGGAATTGTCGGGGACAAGGTTGGTTCGTCCATTGGGAAGGTTTTTGATAAACAGGATAAGAAGGAAGCTGCCCGTAAAAAAGCGACGAAAACAGCGGAAAACGGGGCATCACTTAACCTCAAAATCAAGGGTGTATCAGATTCGACCCAAAAGGCGTTAGGTGAGTATGACAAGCTATATACCGGGGCAAAAACAAAGCTTAATCAAATCATGTTATCCAATACTGTGGTCAATAAAAAGATTAAAGATGACACCACCAAACAATATAATTCCATGACCAATAGTGTTCTTTCATCCTTAAAAGATCAACACCAGAAAGAACGTGTCGAAGCTGTAAAAGCTTTGAAATCCAATAAGGACTTATCCCAAAAAGAGAAAGACGAAGCGCTCAAAAAATTAGCTGAAAAACATAAAGCCGAAATGGATAAAGTCAAAGGTGACAACAAGCGCGTTAAGCAAATTATGAGTAATGCATCTAAAGAAAAAAGAGCCCTTACTCGTGATGAAAAGCGTGAAATCAATCAAATCAATGAGCGTATGTATTATACGAAAATTAACAAGACGGCCAAGAGTGAAGATGAAATAACTGCCATTTATAAGAGACGAAGTAAACAACGAAATGACATTACAACAAAAGAAATGAATCAAACCATTAAAGCAGCTAAAGAAGAATTTAAAGAGACGAAAGAAAATGCAGAAAAAAAATACAAAAGTAAATTGCATAACGCTGAAGTACAGTACAAGAAATTAGGCGTTATATCTAAATCTGAATATGAAAAAATCCGTGATAATGCGAAAAAGGAAAAAAATGAGACCGTCGATCAAGCTAAAAAGAAAAAAAACAGTGTAATAGAAAATGCAACACTCCAAAAAAACGAGTCTGTTAAAGCTTCTAAAAAACAAAAAGAGAAAAATATTGAAAATGCCCAGAAAGAAACAAGCGGAGTAGGAAAAGCGTGGGATGGATTAACAGGTTTCTATAAGGTTGTAGTCGGGTGGGTTAAAGGTGTATTTGGTAATAAAGATAAGACCTCGTCCCCTCCAAAATTTAAACCTGGCAGCATTCCCGAAAACGCTAAAGGAACGTTTCAAGGGCCCTTTAAAGGCGGACTATCTTTTGTGGGTGAAGAAGGTCCGGAACTTGGATACTTACCAGGTAGAGGCCTAGGATTGGTTGGAACAACCGGTACTGAGCTGGTGAATTTACCAAGGGGCTCAGCTATTCTCCCTCATGACAAAACAAAAGCAGTATTAAGCAGCTATAATTTCCCTACCAATTCGATCCCAGGCTTTGCTAAAGGTACAGGCGATGATGAATCATTTATGGATTACATCATTAATGGTTCTAACAAAGTTATAGACGGCATTGGCACATTGGGTGGAAAAGCTGTAGATGCATTCGATCTCATCACAAAAGGACCTTCTAAGCTATGGAATCAATTAACTAAGTCCTTGAATTATAAAGACACGTTCCCTTCATTTGCGAACCACTGGGCAGGCGGGAAAGGTGTTGTTTCGTGGGCTAAAAATCAAGCCGTGGATTATTTCAGTTCATTGTTCGATGGATTCGGCGGTGGAGGCAGTGCGGCTCCTGTGGGTAGTGGAGTTGAAAGATGGCGGGGCACTGTCATGAAGGCATTAAGTATGAACGGCCTTCCTACTAGTGCTAATTACGTGAACGCTTGGCTAAGGCAAATCAAGTCTGAATCAGGCGGGAATGAAAAAGCTATCCAATCCACAGCTGTCAAAGATGTTAACTACTACTCAGGAAATTTAGCACGCGGTCTCGTCCAGGTGATCCCGCCAACTTTTCGCAGTTTCGCATTCCCTGGACATACAAACCAAATGAATGGTTTAGACAGCTTATTGGCTGGCATGAACTATGCTAAATCACGTTATGGAGCCAATATGTTGAAATACATTGGTCATGGTCATGGGTATGAAAACGGCGGCATCATTACCAAGGAACATTTGGCGATGGTGGGTGAAGGTAATAAACCTGAAGCAATCATCCCTTTAAGTCCAAATAAGCGTAGTAGGGCACTAGAATTACTGGCTACCGTTTCTAGTAAAATATTTGGTGATCCGACTAAGACTAGTAACAACGATAATAGTCTTATTTTTTCTCTACTAAAAAAACAGGATACGCAAATCGAATTATTACAGCAAAGCGTAAATTTATTAGCGAAATTAATCAACAAAGATTCAAATGTATATCTAGAAGAAAAAGTACTTTATAACTCAATGAAAAAACAGCAAAACAAAGAAGATACCTTATTCAAACTGGCTAAAGGCATATAACGCTTTTGGTCTTTTTTTCTTTTTCAGAAAGGAGAAATAAACAAAATGAGCATTGAAACCAAATTTAATTATTGTGGTTTCGACAGCCGCAGCGACTTAGGTTTAATGGTAGTGGAAATAAAAAGAAATATCCTAGCAGAAACAACCGAGCAAACCACAACGATTCCTGGCATGTTCGGCACTATATATGAGGGCCTATCCTTTGGATCTAAATTATTTACGATTGACGTTCTTCTAGAAGCCAGCAGCGAACGCGATAGGGTTTTAAAAATGAGGGAGCTATCCAACCTTTTTACACAAACAGGCGACGGCGATGAATACCCCTTAATCCTTTCGGATGAAAGCGAGGTAGTTTGGTACGTTCACCCGGTAGAAGTGAGCGAACCGCAGCGAGTAAGTCAGACAGATAACAGCGTTTTATTCTCCATTAAGTTTTCATCTTCGGAAGGGGTGGCCCTGGGCGAAAAAGTCGAACAAACTATAACCAAACAAACTACAGTTATTACGCCCAGTGGAAATACAAGAACCTACCCTATTTTTACGGTAGTCCCTACTGCCGAAACGGATTCCATTGCTATAGCTTCAGACGATGACAGTTATATATATTTAGGCGCTGGTTTTGACCAGGAAAACCAGGACAAGCCAATCAATAATAAGCCCAGGATTTTAAATGATGCATGTAACACCCTGGCAAGCTGGACAAAAATAACGGCTGCAAACCTTACATTTAATATTGAAAACGGCGTGATAGCTAGCGATAGCGATATGAGAACAACAGGCCAAGCCTTAAGAGTGGGCTTAAAAGATAACGCGGATTATTTCGGGGCTAATGTGTCTAAAAAATGGCATGGTCCAGCCCGGCAACAATGGTTTTCTAAAGCGCTCAAAGATTGGAAGGTCGAAGCCCATCTATACCTTAAAAAAGGTTATGCCCGCGCTAGAAATAAAATAGAACTGTATTTATTAGATAGTGAAGGCCGCCGAGTAGGCAAGATCATGCTAAAAGATGGCGGGGAGAGTTATGAGGTCTTGGCAAGCGCTCAAATAGGCTACGATTCTAACGGCGTCGCAAAGTCTGTTTACAACAGCGCAAACGACAGCAGCGTAAAAAGAACGAAGAACGGATCTAATCAAAAGAAAACGATCAAATACAAAGAGACGGTTAAAGTCACGACAGGGAAAGGCAAAAATAAAAAGGCGACGACGAAAGTCGTCTCTAAAACTATGGCTTTGCCCCAGGACTTAGACGAAAACACGTTTACCGGTTTTTATGGGGTATGCACGTTTCAAAAGGTGGGGAATAAATATTCGGCTTCCTTCCAAAAATGCTTAAGTAACGGCAAACCGACAGGAAAGAAATGGAGCGGAACGTATACAGACAGCTCAAATAAATTTGGCGACAAGATAGCGGGCGTAGCTGTTTATATAGGCAAATATGATATAACCGAGGATTCTAAAGGTGTGAAATATAAATCAAACCCCGCAGCTTTAACGGATTTAAAAGTCTATGAGATTTTAGGTGATACGGTAGAAATAGTAGCAAGGGCCGGGGATGAAATCGTCATTAATTGCGAAGAAAATAAAGTCTATCGAAATGGATCTTTATTTTTAGAGAATCTATACATTGGAAGCGAGTTTTTAACCATGAACGGCGGTATACCTAGAAGCTTTACAGTAAGCCCCGAACCAGGAAGCGGAGCAAGCTGGTGGCTGGATTACAGCCCCCGTTATAATTAAGGAGCGGGAAACAGATGATTTATATTTTAAATAGCGACGATAAAATTATAGGATATTTAGACAATAACAGCGCCGGGGCCTGCCCTTTTTATAACGAAGTGCATAGCTCTAAAATAGCAGACGAAAGCGGCAAGATATGGGCCGAGACTTTAACGCTGGATGTCCCTTATGGCTATGAGGAAACGGATTTATTAGATACAGGTACACAGCTACTTATAGCGGATAGTAACAATCGGTTTAAATTATTCACTATTTATGATAAAGGCGATGTTATAAACGGCCTGGGCCATTTAAAAAAGGTGGACGCTATTAATTCTTTAGCTTGGAAATTAAATCATACTTTTTTAGAGGAAAAGACCTGGACGGCTGCCAGTTCAAAAGATGTTATCAGCTATATTTTTCAGCGTAGCGGCTGGACATTAGACGAGTTTAATAACTTTTTTAATGGTGGGACAAAATCTTATACAGTAAGCGAAGGCAAAGCCCAGGCGGCTTTAGATAATGCCACAAAAGACTTTTCCATCGAATTAGAAGCATACGCCGTAATTTCAAAAGGAAACATTATAGAAAAGCGCGTCTTTTTTACCGAACAATTAGGAGAAGTAACAGGCCAGCGTTTTGAGTATCGGCATAATCTAAAAGGGGCAACCCGAACCAAATCTAATTTAGAATTTTATACAAAACTATTTGTATTCGGCGGGCAAAATGCAAAGGGGCAACGTTCCACAATTACCAGCGTAAATAAAGTAAAGGTCCCAGGATCTAATAATTATGAATATCTGCCTTTTATTTTAGATGAAGAAGCAAACGACAAATATAATAACGGCGACGCGTATTTAGAAGGGTTTATAGTAAATGAGGATATTATAAGCCCCGCAGGGCTTTTAACATGGGGCAAAGAGCAAATGAAAACATATAACCACCCTAAATATACGTATAGCGTGGACGTAGCTTTATTGGATACTTTGCCAGGGCTAGGCGATACAATTGCCGTTATAGATCACGAAATGAATCCACCTTTAACAATTACGGCCCGCGTATTAGAAACGAATTATAGCCAGGCCGACAGCTCAACGAATAACGTCGTATTGGGTGAATTTGTCACCATAAACACTGTTACCCCTAATGAGATATGGAAACTTCAAGCCCTGGCTTCCCAGGCCCTACAGGCTATACAGGAGAAAACAAGCTGGAAAATTGAAATGTTCACGCCCGATGGTTTGGACTTTAGCAGCAGCAGCGAAAAGAAACGGCTTATTATTCGTGTATTTGAGGGACTGGACAATATAACGGCCCAAATACCAAAAGAGGGCTTTGTGTGGGAAATGCTAGACAATGAAGGCGCCCATGTAGAGAAATGGGAAGCAGCACACGTAGGAGTGGGAAACGTAATAGAGGTAGGCCGGGAAGTAGCGGCTTATACAATACGCTGCAGTGTGAACGACGAAACAACAAAGCCGGTCATTTTTGCAGAAGAAAAAGACTTTGCTTTCTTTTGTCGTCTTCAAAACGAACCGAACCCAGGCGACACAGATTTTAATTCTAGCGTGGCCCAATATGCAGCCGTAGACGCAACAAACAATCATATCTATTGGGCGCAAGGTTATAGAGGATCTTTAGTAACAGATGCGGATATTGCAGCCGGGGAAAGTTACTCTATAACACGCACTGATTTAAGCGGCACTATTTTAGATAGAATGGTATGTAAACACGGCGGTCACGGATCACATTTTGGTCTTAAAATCGAAAGTGGAAAAGTATATATTTATTCTCCTTTTAAAGATGTGGCCCAAAATAAGAATTACTTAGTCAAGTTCCCTTATACAGCGGGAAAGCTACTTAAATGGGGCGATAGCTCAATTAAAAGCATTTACGCCGCAAATACCCGGTTTAATTTAGACGATAAAAATGGATATTATTTATTAACAGATGGACTTAGAGAAAAAGCGACTTTTAAAATTGCAAAAAAAGCCGATATGGACGCGGGGATCTATAAAATCTTATATTCTTTAACGGCTACAGACTTCGGCATATCTGCTAAACAAGTCTATCAAAGTGCTACTTTAGATTTTCCCTATTTGTATGTGACCTATGGAGGATCAAACGGAAATATTTCAAACGGTGATATGCCTACTTTATATTGTGTGGATGTCCGCAGCCGTTCTTTAGTCTATAAAATTAACTATACCTTTACAGAAGGAACGATAACGCCAGAAGACGAACACCACGAAGCCGAAACGGTGAATTATTACTATGATAAAGCCGGTACGAAGTGGATTTTACAAGGCTTTGCTTTTTCCCATGAAGTAGAAGAATGGAAGCGTCGGAACAATGTTTTGTATCGAGCAAAAGAAACGATCAGAGCGGAATAGTTAAACCAGGTATATTACTAAGAGGAAGTCTTAAGCCCTTATTTTAGGAGCTTAGGACTTTTTTAATTTATAGAAAGGGAGTTTTTTATGATAGTAGGAACGGTAGACGTTTCTTTTACAGACAACAAGCTTTTAGCAGGTGAAGCAGACAAAAAAGCAGCAGACGCAGATAAGAAAGCCGAAGCCGCAGACAAGAAAGCCGAAGCCGCACAAACCCAAGCTAATACAGCTTTAACAAGCGCAAATGGTAAAAATAAAAACTATTACGGCGAAGAAGAACCTGAAAACCCGAAAGGAGGTGATTTATGGTTTAAACCTTTAGAGGACGGTACGGTCACACCAATGCAGTATAACGGTATTAAATGGTTAAGTATTACCGATTCAATTGCACAAGCAGCAAAGGATATAGTTGATAGTTGGACGGCACCAGATGGGACTAGCATGAATGGACAGAAAATTGATGGAGCCTCCATTAGTGAAGAAAAGATGAAGTGGTCATCACATTTGATTTTCTAATTTGAGGAGGAAATGAGCATGTTAAAAAAATATATTAAAAGAATCGTATCTGGGGTTATTTCCGATGAGTTTGCAAGTGTTAGAGAGACAATGAATCAAGAATTCGCTAGTGTTTTACATGATGTGACTTATCGTATGCAACAAATGAGGGAGTTAGGAGGAGTCGGTGAACGAAGGATCCAAACATCGGATTTAAACTTAGCATCTCACATGATTGATGGTTACACAGTTGCTGATAACAGTCCGTCAGCTGGATTTGTAGCATGGTCGGATATAAACATTGTTTACAAAGGTGTGACTTACACTTTAGCAAATGGTAATACGAACAAAAAGTACTTATGGTGGAAATTCTCAGCAACTCCAAACACAGCATTACAAGTTTCCGACACAAAACCAGTTTTGACTAATGACGATGTCCTGGTCGGTATCAATGATGGCGGCAAATTCACGAGCACGATGACAGCAGGTAAGTTAACTCCTGGTGGTGCGTTAATGGATGGATCGATTGGTTCTGGTGAGCTAGCCGCAGGTGCTGTAATAACATCTAAAATCGCAAATGGTGCAATCGGATCGATTCAAATGGGTGATGGGGCAGTAACTGAGGTTAAGTTAGGCTCAGGTGCAGTTACATCAGCTAAAATTGGTTCTGGTGCGGTAGGAAGTACAGCTTTAGCTTCGGGGGCAGTCACTTCAGGTAAAATTGGTGCTAACGCGGTTGGTACAACTGAAATAGCAACTAACGCAGTAACAACCACTCAAATTGCACCGAATGCTGTAACAGGAACCGAAATAGCCACAGGTGGGGTTACCGCAGGAAAGATTGCCGCGAATGCAGTAACGGATACAACCATTGCATCTGGAGCAGTCACTTCAGGTAAGATTGGAACAGGTGCAGTTGGAAGTACAGCGTTGGCTTCTGGTGCTGTAACATCAGGTAAGATTGCTAGTGGAGTTGTAGGCTCGACAGAATTAGCAAACGGTGCCGTTACTTCCGGTAAACTAGGAACTGGAGCTGTCGGCTCTGGTAATATTGCCAATGGAGCAGTAGGAGGCGCACAACTAGGGGCAGGTTCTATAGGTGAGGATAAGTTGAACTTGGCTACTCATTTTCTCTTCTAAAAAGGAGTGATACAGCATGAATGTATTTGACAATAGTCCGTCTACGGGTTATATATCGTGGACGGATGTCAATATCAGCTATAAAGGAAAGTCCTATAAAATAGCAAACGCAAATACTAATCTAGCGTACATTTATTGGAAGTTTAGTGATCCTACTAGCTTTTATGGTTCTAATATATTTCCGACACTTGGACCCGATGATCTATTAGTATTTGTTAATAAAAGTGGTACCCATTTAGTAGTCCCTAATACGACTATACTAGATGGGTCGTTGTTTGTTCCAGGTAGTATTCTAGCTAACGCTTTATCCGTAAACTCGGTTACATCAGAAAAGATATTAGCAGGAGCTATTTCAGCAGCGAAACTTGCAGTTGGAGCCGTAGGTGCTGACAAAATAGCCGCAGGTGCTGTTATTGCCGATAAGATAGCAGCAGGAGCCGTAGATGTTGGTAAACTGTCAGTAAAAGAATTATCAGCCATATCGTCAGACCTTGGTAATATCAAGGCTGGAGATATTAAAGGTGTAACTATGAACTTGGCAGGAGGAAATTTCATAGTAGATACCAACGGTAACGTAACGTTAAAAGGAAATCTAGACGGCGCTACAGGTACATTTTCTGGAGCTATAACAAGTAATGGGACTACGTTCGACGAGTCAGAGTCAAACGTTCCTGTTATAGCAGAGGTAAAGAACGGGTTTTTAACGGTAAAATCAACGCACAACAAGCAAGCATGGAAGGGTTACTCTTTCTTCGGTGGATGGGTAAATCTAGAAAGACAAAATCTAGACGGCACCCTTAAGCACAGTACTTATATAGACCCTAGCTATACGTCGTGGTATGACGGGAAATTTAATGGTTCAATCGACATGCATGTTGATACTGGTTTGAACATGAATAATAAACCAATAAATAATGTGGATCGACTCACTTTTGCTGATCCTGGTGGTAACGAGGGTATAGAATGGCTGGGGGGAAACGGTTGGAAGATATTTGAGGCTCCCGACGATGCTTCTAATACTAAAGGTGCCTTGCAATTCTTCACAGGTAGTACGAGAAGATTTACAGTAGGTACCACAGGTAATATATATTTAACTGGTACCCGATGCATTATTCAAGGGACTGGTGGTAGTTTTGAAGCCGAAGGAAAACTGGTGTTACAGAATACATCAGCGGGAACAATATTAACCTTAGGTTCTGATGCCACAGCTTCTCCCAATTATGTTCAATCAATAGACGTTTACAATCGTACTTATTCTCCTGCAGCTAATATGTATGTAACTTCTAGTGGAGTAATTGGTAGGACAACCTCAGCCACCAAATATAAGCTTGAAATTGAGGAGTCGAAATTAGACTCTCGCAAGATACTAAACCTTATCCCTAAAACATGGTATGACAAATCAGCTACGGAAGCTTATGCCGATGCGCTTACAAGGGAACAAGATGGTGAGATAGTAGATTGGGATGAGGTAGATATTCCTGAAATATCAAGGGTTCCAGGACTTATCGCTGAAGATGTTATAGAGGCAGGACTTCCGGAATATGTTATATACGGCCCATTTAAAGAAGACGGGACTCGCGAAGTAGAGGGGTTAATGTATGACCGACTATGGACTCCACTTATCCCTATTACTCGTGAACATGAAGAGGAAATTGCTTTACTAAAAGAACAAGTCAAGTCTCAAGATGAGAAGATATCCAACCTAGAAGAACGACTAGCAGCTTTAGAAGCAAAGATAAATATATAGAGAGAATTTATTGAAGGGGGTCATGGACATTGGAGGAGATGGACATGCCACAAAGATTAGAAAATCACGAACAAAGGATTACACAATTAGAATCTAATTACGGTATTGTCACTGAAAAAATTTCTAATATGGAAAAAATGCAGTTATCTACTCAAAACGTGGTACTTAAGGAATTTAGTTCAACAAAAGATATGCTTACAGAACAGAATAAACTTAATGCGACTTTACTTGAACAAATGTATGGCATTAAAACTGCGAAACTTACATCTAGAGCAGATGTACTCAAAGCTGCCTTTGGAGCAGGTGGGATTGTTGGTGTAGTTTTAGGGACAGCATGGGGAGCAATTACTTATTTTATGTAGGAGGAAATCAATTATGGATAAAATAAAACAATATGTAGCAATGATTGGCGGTGCTCTCGGGGCACTGCTTTTATTTTTTCAATCGCTAGGTTATCAGGTTGAATGGTTCAATGAAAATACAATCAACACATTTATTAACTTCCTTACTGCTGTTGTCCCTCTTGGATTTGCTTTATATGGAGTATATAAGAATCAATATTTAGTGACTAAAAAAGCTCAAAAACAAGAAGAAGTCTTGAAAAAGAATGGATTAAAGTAAGCTGCCCATCGGGTGGCTTTTTATTATGAATTTAAATTAAAAGGAGACGATGGAAAATGACAGTAGCATTGCAAACGTTATTGGATCGTTCAGTGAAAAACATGGGTTCTGGTATGAATTCAGTGGTTAAAGCCTCAGCTTTAGAAATGATTAAGCGTGCCTATAAAGAAGGGATTTACGCACAAATCTGCGCAGGTTTTCGTTCAATGGAAGAACAGGCGGCTCTATACGGACAAGGTCGTTTTTATAGCTATAAGGGTAAAAATTATAGCAACCTGTCCAAGCCACAGGTGACAAAGGCATTGCCAGGACAATCTTTCCATAACCATGGTGTAGCAATTGACTATTTCCTTGTAAGTGATGACGGTAAAACTGCCTTGTGGACAATTAATGCTAAATGGAGACGGGTAGCTGCTATTGGTAAGGAATTAGGATTTAAATGGGGTGGAGATTGGACAGGCTTTAAAGATTATCCTCACTTGGAAATGACGGGTGGACTAACCTATTCACAGATGAATGCAGGCAAAAGACCAAGTCTTTCTTTGAAATTTAAGCCCGATGGTGAAACTGTTGTTACTATCCCGCCTAAGACTGAGGTAGCTTCAGAGATTACTAAGGAGCCATCGAAGAACAAAGGGGATGAAACAATCAGGTCCATTCAAAAAACATTAAATATTCGTTATGATGCTGATCTTGTTGTGGACGGCATTAATGGCCCTAAAACTCAATCTGCACTAATCAAAGCATTACAAACTGAGCTTAATAAGCAGTTTAATAAAAAACTAGTTGTGGACGGTAAATGGGGAGCTAAAACAAAAGATTCCATTGTTACTGTCCAAAAAAGTGCAAAAGGCAATCTTACATGGATTCTACAGGCTGCACTTTATTTGGAAGGATATAACCCTGGATCACTTGATTCTATCTTCGGAAAAGGTACTGAGTCGGCTTTGTATAAGTTCCAGAAAGCTAAAAAGATTACTGCAGATAATAAGGCAGGCAAAGCTACGTTCACTGAATTGTTTGCTGCATAATAAAAAGCCCCTCTAATTAAGGGGCTTTTAAACTTACCATTTTTTTAAACTTCAGAGCTACTTCTTATTCTGTTGTTGAAAAGTCTACTCCTCTTGGTAGTAAATTATACTTCATTAATTTTTCACGTATTTCTTCATCTTTTAAAGGATTAGAATAAATTTCTTCAAAAATTTTAAGATTAACATATCCCTCTTTACTCAAGTAATTCTTTTCAACTAACCTATTAGAAATATAATTTCTAAGTTTTACGTAACTGTCGTAAGCTTCTTGTGCTTCGTGATTATTTACATGATATTTACCGCTATGAACTATATTATTTCGTAATTTATATAACTTTTCATACCATTCTTTAACAACTATATGTTTATTAAAATCAAGATCTTCATCTAGCTTTTTGGAAAGGTGATGTTCAATTAGATTTCTGAAATAAATATTTTTTTTGTTTTCAATTTCCTTTTCTATTTCTAGTTTAGATTTTTTTTGTTTATTACCATCTAATGTAATGGCTAAGCGTATAGTATTTCTAATGAAAATTTCGAATGATGTTTGAAGGTCAATAATTGCAGAAATAAAATTTTCTGAAGCTAAAGAATGTTTTGCATTAGAGTGAAAACGATCCACTAATCCAATTTCAGGGTACTTTTCCCAGGTTGCCCTGTTTGATTGAACCTTGGCTAAATCATTAGAGTTTAAAATCTCTCTTTCTTCAATTAGCTTCATTGGTGAAGTTATGTATAAATAAGTCTGACCATCTACCTCAACAGGAAGTTGGTCAGGTAATTCATATATACTTATATTTTTTATATAATTTAGTCCATGCGTGAAGCGTAAAGATGATAGAAAGTCATTTACATAACCTAGACAATTATAAATAATTCCTCTCAATAAATCGTTTGTTTCTGAAGGCACTCCTTCACCATCATACACGTATGTTATATTTAGTTGTGTATGATTTATTTCCTCAAAATCCACTTTGTTTTCTGTTACATATAAAATATTGTGTTCAAAATCGATTTTAAAAGACTTATCGTTATAGTTCGAAACAATTTTATTCCCCTCTTCAATTGGCAAAACAAACGGCAAAGGGATTTCTATATATGCTTTCATCATTAATAACTCCTCTTTTTAGAGTACCAAAAGATGGCCTTTAAAAATTCGATAATCTAATTTATAGGCTTAACCCTCTTAACTAACTCCGTAATATCAATATCCTCGTTATAAACCACTTGATCTATTCTAAAATCATCACTTGCAGCAAACTTAATTTTAATCTGCTGAATCCATTCGTAAGCCGCAATAGCTGCCGTCCAGTCAGGATCCTTTTTAAAGTCTGAATTCATAACAGGGAAGTTTCCACTTTGCAAAAAATTATTCCCTTTTGTGTGTAAGCGCACTTTGATATTAATGTTCATAATACTATTCCGGAAACTGGATTAATTCCATGTAATCATCTGCAACAGACTCATAATCATGGTAATCGAAATTTTCCCAGTTTATATCTTCAAATGTATTTCGAGTTAGCGTGATTTTTAGTACATTTTTCTCTGATGTGTTCCCTTTTGAATCCGTAACAGGGAGTTGCCAAAACAAAACAGCTTCTTCTACGTCTGTATTTTCAAACAAACTCTGAAATACTACATTGCTATTTTCAAATAATCCATTGGCTGTCATCTTTGCCGTTAGGTTTTCACTTCCCAAAAGTGTAAGGATAACAATTTTATCGTCTTCGGTATCGGTCCCCATATCCTCGTTGACCTCTAAATTGACAATATTAAAATCATCATCTTCGGTAAGTTGATATTCTATATGATTTTTTAAGCTCTCTGTAGGGTCCTCTTCCGTATCTTCTTCTGTTGATGCTTCTGTAGCATGAGGATATAATAACCCACGTTCCACCTTTACATCTAAATTTCCCTTTTTATTAAACTCCAAGACAACACTTGCATCTTTTTCAACCCCATTTTCACCATCAAAATTATAATCAATATAAGTACCGTAATCATCTTTACTTTTCTCTTTCCCGCCTACTATGGTTTTAACCTCTTCAAGAGTCATACCCTCTTTAATTTTGTTATATTCTTTACTTGTGATTTTTGCTGTTTTTTCTTCTACTTCTTCCTCGTTCCCGCACGCTGAAAGAAGCATTGCTGCTAATCCCACAGTCAATAGCCTTTTCATTCCTCATCCTCCTCGTATAAATCATCGACCTTCACACCTAATAATTTAGCTAATTTAAAGGCGTTGTCAATTGTAGGGTGGTTTTATATATTTATCCAGCGAGGGTTTTAAACACTTATATATTCGGCTAAACATTTTTATCCCTTTTTCTTTAGGATCCACTGAACAAAAAAAGGAAACCACTCATTTAATGATTTCATTTCGTGCTCTATGAAACTATGAAACACGATTGCTGTTTAATAAATATCTAATTTAGTCCATTTTCTAATATATAAACTTTTGGCTAGTTTCGAAAACTTATTATTTTCATATTCTAAAGTATATCTTTTTGGAGGTGATTAAATGTCTAAAGATTTGTGTAAGGAACTCGCAAAAATTCTTAAAGGTGAAGCGCAGCAAAAAAATAATGTATGTATGGTAACAAGGGAGAGAAGGGATCTAAAACCAACAATCCTTGGTCAACCTACTCAATCAGAGATGGTAATTTCTCTTGAGTTTAGTTTTGAACCAATTTCAAAGAAAAGTGAAACGTTAAATTTAGCTGAACTTGTTTTTTTACAGGAAGAAGTGAATCCTTTTTTAAAAGCTATTAAAATGAGTGATCATATAAAAGTTTCGGCAGTACACAACCACTGGTTATTTGAAAGACCACGACTCATTTATATGCACCTTGAATCAATTCAAAATCCGTTGGAGTTTGCAAAAGAGGTCGCAAAGGCACTAAAAAAAGCTGGTATAAAATAAAACTGTACAAGCCTTTTCCTCTTGATCCATTTAGTGGAAGTAATTCAAAACTAAAATTTTTAAATTTAAATTTGGGAGGGGCGGTTCCCTCTCCTATTTTTTAAACTAATCTGCCTCGTTAGTTGCATAAAGAAAACTGCCTTAAAGACAGCTCAGATTATCAGCTAACGCACCCGTTAGTTCTTTAAGACTTATTCAGAGTTGACACAAACTGTGAAGTTAGGAATTCCCTTAAATAGAGTTAATAAAAAAACATTATTAGGGGTAGCTCTTTATGTATTGTTTTTAGTAATCGCAACTCTAAGCACTAAAACAGGGAAGAACCCTGTATTAATGAAATGACTATAAATACGTGTAACATACATAAAACTCACCTCAGTTGTTATCATTTCTAAAAGAAAACAACAAGCAGGAATTACGTTTAACGAATGCAGTAGCTATTTCATACTAGGAGTTTAACTTGTCATAAACGGTTCCTCGATTTTTTTATTTTTATGAAAATTAAAAGAAGAGGTAAGTATAAAACAAGGAAGCACACGCTGTATGGATTGATTATTTTATTTAATATATATAAGGAATCGACATCGAAAAAAAGTATATTGACAAGTAGTATGATTATGGACATTACCCATAAGGGATACTTTTGCTGGACATTAAATAAGCGCTTGACACCCCTGCTGGCAGCCCATAAATAAATGACCATGTTGGGTATGATTACGATGGTCCACCAAGAAACAGTTATGTATTCGAAACGTTGAATAAAGGGCAATTCAATGATACTGGTCAATGTGAGTGTTGGCCATAGGGTAAGGGCCAACTGTTTCTGTGAATAAAAGACTGTCGAAACAAAATAAAGTAATAAGGCCAATAACGTTGTGGCCAAAGCTCCTCCATGAGCATACTTTTGTGATGTTTCAGCATTTTTGATGAAAGGATAAAACATCAGGATAATTTCAAAACCAAGCATGGTTAATGAAACACTTCTAGTTCCTTTCATTATTTCCAATAAAGTATGATTGAAAATTGGAAGGGAATTGGCGAAATTTCCGTATTTTAAACTATAGAAAGGTACAAACAAAAGCCAGTATGAAACTACTACAGATAAAAAGGCAATACCGGTTACTGTACGGAACCCTCCTGTATTTATATAATAAATCAGGACTAGGAAAACACAACAAAACGCCCAAGAAGGTACCATAGGAAACATCCAAACATGTATGACATTTATATAGCCGATTATCATCGTCATTCCAAGGATAAAAAAGTAAAGAATGAATAAGAGACTGAAGAAATGTCCAATCCACTTTCCAAATACATGATTATTAGCGGAAATGATATCACCAGGAACCATACTGAAAATCTTATATATAAGCCAAATTAATATATGAACAATCAGACCAGCTAGGAGTATGGAAATCCAGCCGTCCGTTCCCGCCGCCTTAGCTAAATCTCTTTGAAAACTTAACACGCCTATTCCTATTTGCAAGGGATGCACTAAAAAGAATACATAGAATGGCGCTACCTTATACTTATCATTAACACTACCTTGGATCATATAGGCCCCTCATTTATATCACTCATATCTTTCATAATTAATCTGCCTTTACAATTGAAATTTATTCAAAATTTATCATGGTAAAATTATGAGTTTTACAATAGGAGGGTCTTGAGAAACAAAACTTTGCGTACAGTACGAATATACTACGCTACGCTTAATGAACTAACCTGCCCCGATAGTTGCATAAGAAAATCAAGATCCATGGCCAGGAAAAACCTTATCTGGGATTAATTATGGTTGTCCATAAACTCAGCATCAAAGTATAGAACATTCATAAGCTTGTTCACAATCCCGTTGAAATAAGCAAACTGTCCTTTATGCATCTTAACTCCACTTTTAACCTTCATAGCAAATTCCTTAAATGCTTTGGTTCCGATTTCTATTTCCTGTTTACCTGTGAATGCTCTTTTGTTAGTAGAATAATCAACTACTCTATTACACTGCTTAATAACCTTCCAGAATTCCTGTATAGTTTCAGCTTTTTCGTAGAAAGAACCAACTAGATTACTAAATACACTTGGAACCCAATGAGCTACAAAATTTGCTTGTTTTAAAGAGGTTTCTGGAGAATTATCCGCATGAGAGAATTGAGCAACGGCTTTACGTTTATTGTTTTTAATATTTTGTTTTAAGAAAACAGTAGTTGTTTTAATGGCCGGACACTTCTTGGTCTTTTTCACAGGGGGCTTGCCGGTCATTTCATCTTTCACAGGTTGAATGATAATTGCGTTAGCTGTTTGCATCATATTTTTTTTTCTCTTCATAGGTACCTGGCGGATCATGCCGAGGTCTTCAAGTTTCTTCATTAAACGTTGAACTGTTTTATAGGAAATTTCAAGCTTAGCTGCAATGGTATTCTTACACATATAGCTCACACCGATTTGCTTGCAGCTATGACGTTTCAATAGCTCGAGTAATGCAATAAGTCGTGATTGAACATCAGAACGTTTTACTTCCACACAAATAACATCTTTGTATACTCGTACTGTTTTATTTAATTCCTCAATATCTTTGAAAGAGGATAGGTTGTTATATGATTCTTCATTTGCAATTACATCGATTCGTTTTTTCATACTAAAACTGCTCCCTTTTAAATAAGAAAAGCAACGGTTCGCTTGAATCAAGACAAACCATTGCTAAGCTTCTGCATCTGTAATAAAATGCAAATGAAGGGTACAGCAGGTGTTTGCCTAGTCTAGTTAGGCGAATGGTTCAGAGAGTGTTACCAGCACTTTCTGAACACGTTGTGCTCTTCTTTTTTTTGTTTGCATTTTTTTAGTATTCAGAATGGGCTATCTGCGGGGCAGGGAAGACGGAGGTCTTATTTCCAGCGATTGAGGCAGCGTTGTATGCCGGGAAACGGATTTGTTTGGCAACACCAAGGACCGATGTCGTTCTCGAACTCTCCCCAAGGTTAAAAAAAGCCTTTCCTGCCATTGACGTCACGACCCTCTATGCCGGCAGTGCAGATAGACATGGTTTTTCGCCGCTGACCGTTGCCACGACACATCAGCTTTTCCGTTTTATTGAGGCTTTCGATGTCATCATCGTTGATGAAGTCGATGCGTTTCCCTACTCCATTGACGATTCGCTGCATTATGCGGTTAATAAATCGAAAAAGGATTCTGCGGCAACCATCTACTTGACCGCCACACCCTCGAAACGAATGCAGCGGCTATACCGAAGCGGTAAATTGAAAGCCGTCATAATCCCGGCCCGTTATCATCGTCAGCCAATTCCTGTCCCTGGAATGAAGTGGAGCGGCAATTGGCAAAAACTATTCCTTCAACAAAAGATTCCCCCCGCAATCACCGGATGGGTAAGTGAACGCCTTAAGCAACATATCCCCTTCCTCTTGTTTTTTCCAAGCATTCAAGTGATGGAGCAGGCCATTCCGCTGTTCCAGAGACTGTCCCCAAAATTATCGATTGTCCACTCCCGGCACCCTGATCGAAAGGAAAGGGTAATGGAACTAAGGAATGGAATGATTCCAGGATTACTGACAACGACCATCCTGGAACGCGGCGTGACAATTGATCGGTTGGAAGTAGCCGTGATCGGTGCTGAACATGAAGTGTTTTCTGAAAGTGCCCTCGTTCAGATTGCCGGCAGGGTAGGGAGAAGCTTTGCTAACCCTGCCGGGACGATCACCTTTTTTCATTACGGTAAAAGTAAAGCGATGGTCGAGGCGGTTCACCATATACAAATGATGAATAAAGATGCCATGAAAAGGGGGCTGCTCGATGAATAGATGTCTTGTTTGTGATGAGGGAATGAAGCAGGCTTTCACATGGAGGAGCTTGCTTAAGCGGGCCGAGGCAAGGGCAATCTGCGAAGGATGTGAGGGGAAACTTAATAGGATCACCGGAGAGACATGTGCAATGTGCTCAAGGGAGTTGGACAGGGAATATAGGACAGGTGACCTCTGTCTGGATTGTTCAAGATGGGAAAGGGATGTGGAATGGGGAGGCTATTTGTCGAAGAACATATCGCTATTTCATTATAATGAATGCTTAAAAGATATTATTGCTAAATATAAGTACCGGGGGGATTATGCATTAGCTGAGGTTTTCGTCCCTTTTTTGAAAGAAAGGTTAAAGGACATGGAATTTGACCTGGTAACGGCCATCCCGCTTAGTCATGAACGGCTTAAGGAGCGGGGATTCAACCAAGGGCAGGCTTTGGCAGATCTCATTGGACTTCAAACCGTTGAGACCTTGACGAGAATCCATACGGAAAAACAATCAAAGAAATCTCGGCAAGAGAGAATCTCATTACCGCAGGTTTTTCAGGTCATGCAACCTGATTTGCTGGAGCATAAATCTATATTGATCATCGATGATATTTACACGACAGGCACAACGCTCAGGCATGCAGCGAAAGCGATGATCACGGCTGGGGCCAAAGAAGTATCATCCATCACCCTTGCTAGGTGAAACAGCTTATTTTAATGAACATTCCTAAAGTATCGCCGGGATTATTCGATATATACACTAAAGAATAATCGCTGTGATGGTGAAGGAGGGGCCTCGATGGAAGTATTCAACTGTCCAAGCTGTAATTCGTTATTCGTTATGACGAAATTCCGGGATGTATGCGATGCCTGTTATAAAGAAGAAGAAGCTCAATATGATAAAGTGTATGCATATATTCGCAAGAAAATAAATAGAACGGCGTCCATGATGCAGGTGGTTAGGGACACCGGCGTTGAAGAAACGTTAATTATCAAATTTGTGAGAATTGGAAAGCTGAGGGTTTCGCAGTTTCCCAATTTGGGAATTCCATGTGAAAGGTGCGGCGCTAACATCAAGAGCGGAAGGTTATGCGGCAAATGCGGCGATTCACTGCGATCGGATTTGCAGGCATTTGAAAATGAGGAAAAGCGCCTGACTGAAATTCAAGGAAATGATAAAAAAAACACGTACTACATGAAGGATGATCAAAAAGGATAAATCATGGAAACATGATGAGGTATTTGTTAAAATATTCGATATTGAGAACAATATTCGACAATGGGTGTCGAAGGAAAGATTACAGGAAACAATTAAAGAAATCCAATCCTTGTCGATAATAAAGATAGGGAGAACGACACAGTCCAGAGCCATTTTCATGTGTTAGGAATCAACATAATGGGATTTATAAATCGACCGAAGGAGAGGATCTGGAATATGAAAATCAATAACGTCGGTATGACAGGTGTTAACCCTTATAAACTACAAGCCAATAAAATGGGGAATATCCAAGAATCCAAGGCCAAATCCTCGGATAAAGTTGAAATTTCTTCAGCGGCAAAAGAAATGCAGCAATCATCCCCGATTCTTGCTGCAAGGCAAGCAAAAGTGGAAGAATTGAAAATCCAAGTTGAAAAAGGAAATTATAAATTGAATGCACAGGCAACGGCTAAGGGTCTCATCGATTTTTACCGGAAATGAATTATCAATGAATAAGCTTGAATGAAGTGGACGGAGCCATTTTCCGTCCTTCATTTATGAGCGGAGGAGGCAGGAAAATGTCTGCACGGAACATCATCGGATCGCTTGAAAAATTGATCAAGCTTCATAAAAGCTTCAATCAATTGGCGATAAAGAAAACGGCCATTTTGAAAGCAAATGATACCGAGGCGATTACTGCCCTGCTGATTTCGGAACAAAAGCATATTAAAGCCATCAGTCAAACGGATAAGGAAAGGGAAAGGGCAGTCGGGGAATTTCTTGCAGCCAATGGAACGGTGGGACAGCCTGCCTCCATCCATACCGTGACGGAGCTGACAGGACCTGAAGAAACGGAAGTCCTTGAAATGCTTAAAGCGGAATTGATTGGTGAAGTGGCAAAGCTGAAGGAGAGGAACGGTTTAAATCAGCAATTGATCTATCAGTCCCTTCAATTCATCAATGTCTCTTTGGATATTCTGAGGCCGCGGAACCAGAATCTGAATTACGGGGATTCGGTTAGGAAAACGGCAAAAATCGGCATGGGGATGTTTGATTCCAAAGCATAAGAAACAGAAAAAGATGGAGGTGCGAGCAAATGATTTCAACCTTTATGGGTCTTGAGACCGCCAAGCGCGGATTATCCACCTCTCAAGGAGCCTTGTATACAACAGGAAATAATGTGGCCAATGCCAATACATTAGGATATTCAAGGCAGCGGGTCAACTTGGTCCAGACGTCGGGCTTTCCTACTGTCGGTTTGAACAGCCCGCGTGTTGCCGGCCAAATCGGGACAGGGGTGGCAGCTGAAACGGTTCAGCGGATCCGCGACAGTTTCCTTGATGCACAATACAGGACACAAAGTAATAAAATCGGTTATTACGGGGCAATGAGTGAATCCCTGACGAAAATGGAAGGGGTCATGAACGAACCGACCGACAGCGGATTAGCCGCCACGATGGAGAAGTTCTGGAATTCGCTGCAGGGGCTGACGGCCAATACGGAAAACTCCGGGGCCCGTGAAGTCGTTGCCTCTACGGGGGTCATGGTCGCGGATACCCTGAACTACTACTACAACTCGCTAACGAGTGTTCAAACGGATATCGGCAATCAGATAAACGTCAAAGCGAACGAAATCAATACGCTCATCAGCAGTATTGATCAGCTTAACCAACAGATCAGTAAAGTGGAGCCGCATGGTTATATCCCCAATGACCTTTATGATAAACGTGATGTACTCGTGGACAATCTCTCGCAGCTTGTCAGCATTAAAGTGAATAACGTCATTCCGACGGATTACGGCAGGGCAAGCGATGTGGCTACAGGGCTATACAACATCGAATTGATGCAAGAAGACGGTTCATCTTTCGTACCGCCCATCAATCTTGTCAGTGTTAACCAAACCGGGATGGTGGGAACTTCGAAAGTTGAAGTTAGCCATGATAAAAAGACAGGTATGGTAGACGGATTGAAGTTTGGTTCGAAAACATTGACGGATTACAAATTCTCGGGGGAACTATCCGGTTTGATCAAAAGCTTCGGCTATAAGAAGGCTGATGGCACGATTGGCGGCGCTTATCCTGATATGCTGAAAAAGCTCGATAATATGACGACGGCTTTTGTGAATGAGTTCAATGCCATCCATAAACAAGGGTATGCCTTAGGTGATGACAGCACTTCAACATTGAACTTCTTTGAACTTGAACCTGGTAAAAGTGCCGCCCAAAGCCTCAAGGTGAATGGTGAAATCGTTAAGGATCCCACAAAAATAGCCGCAGGCGGAAAAAGCGGAGGGGCATCCGGTGATAATGAAAATGCCAAACTCCTGGCTGATCTTAAAAAGAAGGCGTTCAGTGAGTACTCGACTAAAGACCAAAACTCTGACGAATTGACGGGAAGCTTCGATACCTATTATTCCGGTATCATCGGAAAGCTTGGCGTGGATTCCCAAAGCGCCCAAAAGAACCTTTCCAATTCTGTCGTGCTTGCTGCATCGGTCAATCAAAATAGGGAGTCCGTCAGTTCCGTATCCCTTGATGAAGAAATGACGGACATGATCAAGTTCCAGCAGGCATACAACGCATCTGCAAGAATGATGACGATGATGGATGAAATGCTCGATAAAATCATAAACGGAATGGGTACGGTAGGCCGATAAATAGGAGGGGACGAACATGCGGGTAACGCAATCGATGCTAACCAATAATATGTTGAGCAATTTAAGCAGCAGTTACGAAAAGATGTCCAAGCTGCAAGAGCAGGTTGCCTCTCAAAAGAAATTCTCCAAACCATCCGATAACCCTGTTGCGGCCATGATGGGAATGGGGTACCGGACAAACCTCAATCAAATAGGGCAGTATCAAAGTAACATTGCCGAGGCGACCAATTGGATCGACAGCACGGATGATGCCATTACGGAAGCGGTTTCCGCCATGCAGCGGATTCGTGAATTAACCGTTCAAGGAAGCAATGGCACGTATGAAGGGGAACAAATTAAAACGATTACTGAAGAAATTAAACAATTAAAAGAACATCTCATAACTCTTGGCGACACACAGATTGGCGGGAAATATATTTTCAACGGTCAGGATACGAATGTGAGGCCATCGTCCGTTAAAGATTCGAATGGAAATACGGTGTATGGCACAGGGGATATAAACCTTGAAGTGTTTTCCGGGATCTCCCTTAAAATCAATACGGACGGTTCCAAGATTTTTGGTGATGCACTCGCTGCCGGCGGAAGCATCGACCAGACGATCGATGCACTCGAAAATGGCGGGGACGTGAGCGGGACGCTTAAGGGGCTTGACGCAACGATAAATACGTTCTTAGGCATGCAGGCTCAGGTTGGCGCAAGGCAGAATCGGATTGAGCTGATGACGGACCGTCTCAAGCAGCAAGAGGTTTTTGCCACTGAAATCCTTTCGAAAAATGAGGATGTCGATATCGAAAAGGCGATCATGGATTTGACGACCCAGGAAAGTGTCCATAGTGCTGCATTAAGTATCGGAGCAAAAATCATGCAACCGAGTTTATTGGATTTTCTTCGCTAAGCTATTCTTAAATGGATAGCTTTTTTTCTATAAGGAGTGTTGATGATGCAGATTCCACAAATCAGATTGCAATCCACCCCCATGAAGATTGGATTGAATCTAGAGCAGCCTGTACAGCAAATCGAACAGAAGGCGGCGGTCCAATCTATCGAACAGCCGCAAGCCATACTGGAGATTCAAACGACACCAGGCAAGCTGACGATCAATCAGTCACAAGCAAGGGAAGACATGGATTTGAAAAGCCTCTCAAGAAGAGTCGATGAATTTGCAAAGCAGGGATATCAGGATTGGCTGGCGGGTATGGCAAGACGTGCCCAGCAGGGAACGGAGCTGAGGCATATTGAAAAAGGCGGTAATCCAATCGCTGAACAGGCCGGGCAAAACAGCAAAGGGCCTGATAAGCAATTCAACCTCGGATGGATTCCCTCTCATTTCAGCGTGAAGCTGGACTACGAGCCGGCCCGGGTGGAGATTGAAGCAACCGTGCAAAAACCGATCATTGATGCTCAAATCAATGGGGCGGACCATACATACACACCAGGAAGTGTGGATGTCGAAATTCTACAAAAAAATGCGCTGGATATAGATTTCATCAATTTATTTCCAGATGAGATAGGGCAGTGAAAACATAGATGATCATACAAACAAAATTTCATGGCGAACTCGAATTGGCAGAGAAAGAGATTTATATATTTGAAAACGGGATACCAGGGTTTTTAGAAGAAAAACAGTTTTGCTTGCTAGCTTTGGATGATACGCCCTTTTTCGTCCTGCAATCGATAGAAACAAAAGGACTTGCCTTCATTGTAACGGACCCTTTTGAAGTGTTTCATGATTACGAAGTGAAGCTCACGGATGAGGTGTTATCTTCTTTACAAATTGAAACGGAACTGGAAGTCATCACTTTCGTCATCTTAACGATCCAGGACCCTTTCAATGAAACGACGGCCAATCTACAGGCTCCCATCATCATAAACGGCCCCAAAAAAGTCGGTAAGCAATTTATCATGAATGCTAGTGAATACCGTACAAAGCACAGACTGTTTGAACCTCAAGCAGAACAGGGGGGGAAATGATGCTCGTATTGACCAGAAAACCAAATGAAGCGATCATGATCGGCGATGATATCGAAATTACGATCCTGTCCGTTGAGGGGGAACAGATTAAACTGGGGATCAATGCCCCTAAAAACGTCGATATTCATAGGAAGGAAGTCTACCTGTCCATCCAGCAGGAAAATAGAACAGCCTCAAAAACAGAAACCAGTTTTCTGGAAGGCATAAATGAGCATTTCAAGAAAAAATCGTAAAATCCGCTAAATATGTTTCCGGGCAGGTCGATATTAACTATACAACGATGGGTAGTGAAATAGGCGGCCGACTTATTCACTGCCCATCGTAAACAACCACATGGACGTGGGGACTTAAGACTCAAGGAGGAAACATAAATGATTATCAATCACAATATCTCAGCTCTAAACACGCACCGTCAATTATCAAGTGCAACGAACGCTCAATCTAAATCAATGGAAAAACTAGCTTCTGGTATGCGTATCAATAAAGCTGGTGACGACGCAGCTGGTTTAGCAATCTCTGAAAAAATGCGTGGACAAATCCGCGGATTGGATCAAGCTTCCCGTAACTCACAAGATGCGATTTCTTTAATCCAAACTGCTGAAGGTGCATTAAATGAAACGACTGATATCCTTCAACGTATGCGTGAACTTGCCAACCAATCAGCAACAGCTACCAATACAACTAACGACCGCGGAGAGATTCAAAAAGAGATTAACTCTTTGACTTCTGAAATTAACCGAATCGGCAATACTACTGAGTTCAACACTCAAAAGTTATTAAACGGTGATAAAAATGGTGCGGGTTCTGCCGAAGTAGTTGCTGTTCAGGGTGAATATTCAATAGGAGTTACTGATGCAGAAGCTGGAATTACAATAGATGATGTTGTAATTGCTGGTGCTACAGGTGATAATGTAGCTGATTTGGCTGATAAAATTAACGCAGATACCACTTTAAACCTTAAATATCTAGCAGCAGATGATAATGGGAAATTAAAACTTACTCAATTAGCAGATGCTGAATCTGCAAGTGCTCCAAAAGTTGCGGGTGGGAATGTTACAACCACTACTGCAGGAGTAGTTGGTAAAGCAGCTAAGGAAGCAGATGATAGCAAGAGTCTAAAATTCCAAATTGGTGCAAACGAAAATCAAAGCTTAACACTTGATATCGCTGATATGAGAGCGAAAGCTTTAGGTCTTACTACTACAGGTACAGGAGATAAACTTGCAGTAACAGACGGAACAAACAACACAACGACTGAACAAGCTTTAGATGTGACTACTCATGAATCTGCAGCTGCAGCAATCACAAAAATCCAAGGTGCAATTGATAAAGTATCAGCAGAGCGTTCTAAATTAGGTGCTAACCAAAACCGTTTAGAGCACACGATCAACAACTTAGGTACTTCTTCTGAAAACCTAACGGCTGCTGAATCACGCGTTCGTGATACAGATATGGCTAAAACAATGATGGAGCAAACTAAAAACTCTATCTTGGCGCAAGCATCTCAAGCAATGCTCGCGCAAGCAAACCAGCAACCCCAGGGCGTTCTTCAATTACTTCGTTAATTGGATAGTTAGCCTAACAATAAAGGGTCTGACACTTTGTGTTAGGCTCTTTTATTTGTTCTGATTGAGGGGTGTAAGGAACACAACATGTATAAAAAAAGAGATTACTGCCCCTTAAAAGTTGGGGGCCATTCGTTATGTCACCAAGGAATCTTATGGCTACAATCCTAATAGATGAATAAAAAGAGAAGTCCTAAAATTAAATAGTCAGTCATAATTTTTTCAAAAAGTATAGAAGCGATTATCACCTCAGTTTTAATCCTTCTATTATAAAAAAGACTTAGGTAAAAGGAGCAATCTAACTGTTAAAACAAAGTTGATTGGAACGGAAGGTACGAGACTCCTGCGGGAATGCGAGTACAAGGGAGACCCCGCAGGCGCAAAGCGCCGAGGAGGCTCCCCGGACCGCCCGCGGAAAGCGAGTGCCTGGAGAGGAAATCAACGGTCACAGTATAAACCCTCAAAACGTATGGGCAATAGGGATTCCATCTTATATTTAATGGAGATCTAATTAGAACGTAAGGTGCGAGACTCCTGCGGGAATACACGTCCAAGGGAGACCCCGGAGGCGCAAAAGCGCCGAGGAGGCTACCGGACCGCCCGCGGAAAGCAAGTGCCTGGAGAGGAAATCAACGGTCAAAATTTAAAAGCCTAAAATAACTGAGACTCTAGATATTTTACTGGAGTTTTTTTAGTGGAATCTCTTTTATAGCAAAGGAGCATTCAGATAGTCTACACTAAACCAAAATCAAAAAGCATTACTAAATATAAAACTGTAAGAACCGATATAAAAAGTAAAGACATCATATGGGGGGCTATTTAGATGCTGGAGAGTTTGTCCACGAATATTCTTTCCTCACAACTTAGAACAGCAATCTCGGAAGGAATCAGTTCATATTATCAGCGGGAAATGAATACGCTTGCCTATTCGGAGCAAAGTGTGGAATCTACTGATGAGCCTTCAAAAGAAAAGATGCAGGAAATGGTGGATAATTTGAACACCTTCCTGAATCCGGCACATATGGCCGTTCGTTTTGAATATCACGAGAAGCTGAATGAATACTATGTCAAGGTAGTCGATGACGTGACGGATGAGACGATCAGGGAAATTCCTCCGAAGAAGTTATTGGATTTCTATGCGGCAATGATGGAGTTTGTCGGCATAATGGTGGATGAAAAAATATAAGCGGGTGATTTATTATGGTGCGAATCAGTGGTTTAGCAAGCGGGATGGATATTGATGAACTAGTTAAGAGCATGATGCAGGCAGAACGGGTGCCATTGGATAAATTAACACAGAAAAAGCAGTATTCCGAATGGCAGCGGGATGATTACCGTTCGATCAATACAGCTTTATCAGAATTGGATACGCTCATTCGTGATGGAATCGGGAAGCAATCCTCCTTTATAAAAAAGAAGGTGTCGGTTTCGAATCCAGATGCTGTATCAGTGAGAAATGTGAATTCGACTAGTGATTTTTCCGGGAATGTACAAGTGAATGGACTTGCCAAAGCAGCAACCATGACAAGTACGGAAAAATCAGCTGTTACCGACCCCAAAAAGAAACTATCGGAATTGGGTTTCACGACACCACAAGATATTACGATACTCGCCATCAATAAAGATGGCGGTTTTGATATGGAAGATAAAGATGGAGTGACAGTGGAAAAACCGTACACGCTTACCCTTAGTGGGGACGATACGTTAGAGAGTGTGATAAATAAAGTTAACGCTAACTCTGGAGTGACCCTATTTTTTGATGAAGCGTCCCAGCAGTTTTCCATCACTGCTAAAAATACCGGCGATGTTAAGGATAGAGCTGAAATTGAATTAGGGGGCACCGGAGATTTCTTCAATGTGCTAAAAATGGCCAGTAACAATGAAGGAACTGGGGGCACAAAAGGGGAAAATGCGTCCATTGTTTATAATGGACTGGAAATTTCCCGGCCTTCTAATACGTTTCAGATTAATGGAGCGGAAATAACGGTAAAGCAAAAAACGACCGATACAGTCACATTCTCATCAACAGCTGATGTGGATGCCATCCTGGATACGATCACACAGTTTGTGAATAAATACAATGAAGTCATTAAAAAGGTTCAAGATAAAACGGGTGAAGCGAAATATCGCTCCTTTACGCCGCTTACCTCTGAGCAAAAGAAGGCAATGACAGAGGATGAAGTGAAGCTGTGGGAAGAAAAAGCGAAGAGCGGAACATTGAAAAGCGACTCGACATTAAAAAGTCTCCTGACCACAATGAGGTCATCTCTATACACCTCGGTGGATGGAATCACGGGAAAAAACAGTCTTAGCAGTTTGGGTATCACCACCACCAAAAATTATTTGGAGGGCGGTAAATTAATGATTGATGAGGACAAGCTCCGGGCAGCCATTAGTGAGGATCCCAATGCGATTTATGATATGTTCATGGCCAATGGTCCGGAAAAGAGCGACAAAGGACTCGCACGCCGGTTAAGGGATGATATAGAATCATCGATGAAGGTGATTACTGAAAAAGCCGGAAAGGCCGGCTATGTTAATAACAATTTTACACTCGGAAAATTGGTTGATGGGCTGGATAAGAAGATTTCCACATTCGAAGCGAAGTTAACGAAACTGGAATCGCGCTATTATAACCAGTTTACGGCGATGGAAAAAGCGATTCAAAAGGCAAACAGCCAAAGTGCATCGTTAGCTTCTTATTTTAGTTAAGGTATGTCAGAAAGGAAGTAGTTAAGCATGGCGATAAATAATCCATATCAATCGTACCAGCAAAATTCAGTCAATACAGCATCCCCGGGAGAGCTTACATTAATGCTTTATAATGGCTGTTTGAAGTTCATCATGCTTGGGAAGAAAGCCATTGAAGCAGGAAATATCGAAGTGAAGAATACGAACATCATCAAGGCGCAAAATATTATCCGCGAATTGATGGTGACGCTGAATATGGATGCGGATGTTTCCAAAGATATGATGAGTCTGTATGATTTCATGAACCGGCGTCTGATCGAAGCGAATATGAAAAATGATGTTGCTGCCTTGGAAGAAGTGGAGGGGCTTGTTACTGAGTTCCGGAATACTTGGAAGGAAGTAATTCAGATCAATCGGAAAAAACAATTTACCCAAAGCGGTCAAGTGTAATGATGATTAGAACCTTTCATGAATTGACTGCTGAATTGCTTGCCGTTCTGGAAGATCGCACGATCACAGAACGTGATGATAAAATAGAAAGGGTTACAAAACTGATTGATCGGCGGGATGGGCTTCTTTCACAAATCAACCCGCCGTTTACTGGTGAAGAGCAACAATTGGGCCGTGCGGTACTGTTGCTCAACCAGCAGGTCGATCACTTGCTGAAGCTCCAAAGGCAGGAGATACAGCGGGATATCCAGGAAATAAATAAGAAGAAACGATCATCCAATAAATACACGAATCCGTATGAAAGTCTATCAGTGGATGGCATGTTTTATGATAAAAGAAATTGATTACCCTGCCGTTTGGATGCCAAACGGTTTTTATGTTAAGTTTTTTTAAATTTTCTGTAAATAAAATAGGCTTAATTTTTTCTTTATAGCATAGCATTTGATATAATGTAGCTAGGGCAGACATCAACCCTTTCCAAACCTTCCGACAATTGTTTTATGATTTCGACATGTTTCATGATGTGTTTCTAAAGGGAACCGGAGGGGTATTGTAGAATCTAACTGTATAGTCTTAATTTAAGGAGGACTCACTTTATGAATTACAACGTACGCGGTGAAAACATTGAGGTAACTCCAGCAATTCGAGAATACGTCGAAAAGAAAATTGGCAAGTTAGAACGATATTTTAACAATACACCAGATGCAAATGTGTTAGTGAATTTAAAAGTGAACAATAATACATCTAAAGTCGAAGTGACGATTCCCATGCAGAATTTGGTTCTTCGCGCTGAAGAAGAAAATGCGGATATGTATGCTGCCATTGACTTGATCAATGATAAGCTTGAACGCCAAATTCGTAAACATAAAACGAAGGTCAATCGTAAGTTCCGCAACAATCTATCTACGACACCCGATGCATTCGCCTTCAATACGGATGTTGACGAAGTGGTGGATGAATTCGAAGACGATCACGATATTGAAGTGGTCCGCAATAAGCGCTTTGATTTAAAGCCAATGGACAGTGAAGAGGCGATTTTACAAATGAATATGCTTGGTCACAGTTTCTTCGTTTACACGAATGCGGATACGAATACAACAAACGTAGTGTACCGCCGAAAAGATGGACGCTATGGATTGATTGAACCTAGTTAACTATTAATCTTAGATCAAAAGCACAACCCAGCCTCTGGGTTGTGCTTTTTTGATAGAATGCGTTGGCTGTTTGATATACTATAAAAAGACTTGTTCTCAGTTCATTTAAAAGAACAAATAATGTTCTTTATTAAGATAAATGATTAGTTTTACCTATTTAAACACCCTAACTTTTGCACTATACTCAAGTTGTTAGTTCTTTAAAGAGAACAATTGGTTATTTATAAAAAAACAATTTGAATAAGATGCAGAGGGGTTGGAAAACTTGTATCGAAAGAATTGCCATACATGCCATAGGGCTTCTTTTAGCAGTGCGGAATATGGAAAGTGGCTTTGTCCGACCTGCGGTGAGGATTTAACTGCGCAAAAAACCCTTGATGCACTTATAATTGAAAGAATCAATACACCTCAATGGAATAGTAAGAAGAGCAATATTCACTATTATTCAAATAAAAGAAATTGAATTAGCCTATGTTAACTTGCCTAAACTGTGAATTTTCTTAATATTGTAATATTTTGTCGGATGAAAGTTTTTGCATTTATGTGGATTACCGACATAAAATAGCAATATATGGAGTGTGTTTCCGTTATAATATGATTATAAGCACTGTATTTGGTAATAAATACCATGACAAAGGCAAACTGATTGAAAGATTAGGGCGCAAAGGCACAGGTCTAAGGTCCTTGTGACTATGATGGCTGGTCTGCCTGAAATACAAGAGTATTTTAGGAGGTAGAAGAGGTGGCTAATGTGGCAATGGATCAAGAATGGGTGAAGTTGATTTCAGAAGCAAGGAGTTTGGGTTTCAAAAAAGAGGAAATCAGTGCTTTTTTGAAAAGGGAAAGCGTTGAGGTAACTTTTGAGGAGAACGATGGAAAATAGGTTCCGAACAAGATTGAGAACATCCCTATAAACAGTGGTTCGATTCATTAGCTGTTTATAGGGGGGATGTCTCCTTGAGATTCTGGTGAGTCTAGCTTATCCAAACTATATTCTATTGGATTATGTAGGTAAACTAGTGCACTACCACTCTACTCTTCTTTATCTTTTCTCCATTTATTAAACTCGATGAATTCCCTGAATTGTTGTTTTGAAACACCTGAATTCATGGCTTCCTCAACGATTTTCATCCAGTCATTGTCCAAGGTTTCCTTATTTGGAGCATCATAAAGCAGGGCATCGACAGGAATGTTAAGTACGGCGGAGATTTTTTCAAGAAATTGAATAGAAGGATTCGTTTGTAAGTTCCGCTCGAGCGAACTTAAATAAGACTTTGCCACACCCGCTTTATCGGCAAGTTCAGTCATTGACATTTTCTTTTCTTCTCGCAGTTTTTTTACACGTTCACCAATCATCAATACCACCTCGAAACATGTTCTATTTATCTTCCGCTATTAAGTTTCAGTAGCCCACCTTATCATTCAAAACATGACGCCTGTAAGGCTGGATTACCTTGACATGCTATCGCTAGAGAGGACATAGCATCTAGTGATGGAAGGTTATGGATAATTCTCATTTGCATATGGAATAGTGGGGAGTTTGCAACATATTTTTTATACTTCCTCCTATTTTAACAGTTTTCCTCCTCATTTATCCATTGTTTTTCGCAAGAATTGAATTCAGGTCTATACCAGGGAAGTGACATGAAGTTGTACCTCTAGAATAGAAGTGGTAAAATTAAGCGTGCATTAGTAATAATAGAAGTTGTGTTTCTTCTTACTTATATGAATTTAGTCATTGAACGATCATTACCATAATAGAGGAGCGTTATTGAATGCTTAATATATTAAATAAAGTTTTTGATCCGAATAAGCGAGAAATCAAACGATTAGAAAAAATCGCCGATCAGGTCGAAGCACTGGCTGATGAGACGGCTGCACTATCGGATGAACAGTTGCGTGCCAAAACGGATGAGTTTAAAGAGCGTTATCAAAATGGGGAGACCGTTGATGATTTGCTTGTCGAGGCGTTTGCGGTTGCGCGTGAAGGTGCAAAGCGTGCTCTGGGCTTATATCCTTACCGTGTTCAAATCATGGGTGGGGCATCCCTCCATGATGGAAATATCTCCGAGATGAAAACTGGGGAAGGTAAAACCTTAACATCCACCATGCCTGTTTATTTAAACGCGCTTACCGGTAAAGGTGTACATGTCGTTACTGTCAATGAATACCTGGCACACCGTGATGCCACCGAGATGGGTGTATTGTATGATTTCCTTGGTTTGACCGTCGGATTGAATTTGAACAGTCATTCTAAAGAAGAAAAGCAGGCGGCGTACAATGCGGATATTACGTACAGTACGAATAATGAGTTAGGTTTTGATTACCTTCGTGACAACATGGTGTTATATAAAGAACAAATGGTACAGCGCCCGCTGCACTTTGCTGTCATTGATGAGGTCGATTCGATTTTGATCGATGAGGCGAGAACGCCATTGATCATTTCCGGTTCCGCACAAAAGTCGGCTCAACTTTATATCCAGGCCAATGCGTTTGTAAGAACCTTAAAAAAAGAAACGGACTACACATATGATGAAAAGACAAAAGGTGTTCAGCTGACGGAAGATGGGATGAATCGAGCTGAAAAAGCGTTTAATATCGATAATTTGTTCGATATTAATCACGTTACTTTGAACCATCATATCAATCAGGCGTTAAAGGCGCATGTTTCCATGCATTTGGATGTGGATTATGTGGTCCAGGAAGGCGAGATAGTCATCGTTGACCAATTCACTGGCCGTTTGATGAAAGGCCGCCGTTACAGTGAAGGTCTCCATCAGGCGATCGAAGCGAAAGAAGGACTTGAAATTCAAAATGAAAGCATGACTCTTGCGACGATTACATTCCAGAACTATTTCAGGATGTATGAAAAACTTTCAGGTATGACCGGGACAGCTAAAACGGAAGAAGAGGAATTCCGCAATATTTATAATATGAATGTCATTGCGATCCCGACAAACAGGAATATCATCAGGGATGACAGGGCGGATCTTATATACGCGACAACTGATGGGAAGTTCAAGGCAGTTGTGGAAGACATCGGCGAGCGTTATAAAAAGGGTCAGCCTGTGCTTGTCGGTACGGTTGCCATCGAAACATCTGAAGTCATATCCGCCTATTTATCCAAAAAAGGAATCCCTCACGATGTTTTGAATGCCAAGAACCATGAGCGTGAAGCGGAAATCATTGCGAATGCAGGTAATCAAGGCTCAGTTACGATTGCTACGAACATGGCGGGACGCGGTACGGATATCAAGCTTGGTGAAGGTGTCAAAGAGCTTGGCGGCCTTGCTGTCATCGGTACGGAACGTCATGAAAGCAGGCGTATAGATAACCAGCTGCGTGGTCGGTCAGGCCGTCAAGGAGACCCAGGGGTCACTCAATTCTATTTATCAATGGAAGATGAATTGATGCGCCGCTTCGGTTCGGATAATATGAAAAACATGATGGCACGCCTTGGAATGGATGATTCCCAGCCAATTCAAAGTAAAATGGTGACAAGGGCCGTTGAATCCGCACAGAAACGGGTCGAAGGCAATAACTTCGATTCACGGAAGCAATTACTGCAGTATGATGATGTTCTCCGTCAACAACGGGAAATTATATATAAACAGCGTTTCGATGTCATGGAAAGTGAAAACTTACGTGAAATCGTCGAAACGATGATTACGGGATCCATCGAGCGGAATGTTGTCGCGTTTGCACCAATGGGTGATGAGGAAGGCTGGAATTTACAAGGCCTTGCGGATTACCTGAATGGTAACCTATTTAATGAAGGTTCAATCACTGTAGCTGATTTGGATGGGAAAAATGAATCGGAATTGGTTGAGTTCATTTTAGCAAAAGTGAAAGAAGGCTATGACCAAAAAGAAGAAGAGCTATCTGAAGAACAAATGCGTGAGTTCGAAAAAGTAATCGTTCTTCGTGCAGTCGATAGTAAGTGGATGGACCATATTGATGCAATGGAGCAATTGCGCCAAGGGATCCACCTTCGTGCTTATGGCCAGATCGATCCGTTACGTGAATATCAATCTGAAGGTTTCGCAATGTTCGAAGCCATGATTGCTTCAATGGAGGATGAAGTCGCCAAATACATCATGAAGGCTGAAATCCGCAACAATTTGGAGCGTAAGGAAGTCATAAAAGGACAAGCGGTAAATCCGAAGGAAGAAGATGGGGGCAAAGTGAAAAAAGCCCCTGCCCGTAAAAAGGAAGACGTTGGCCGAAACGCGTTATGCCCATGCGGCAGCGGTAAAAAATATAAGAATTGCCATGGCAATTTAGGCTAAAGTTAGGTGTATAATGAATATGGGACGGTTAAGTGTAAGGCTTGCCGCCTCTTTTCATGTTTAGTTTGCATAAAGCAATATACTTGCATATAGTTTGAAGAGGTTTATTTGTAATGAAGCGAATCCCTCTTCTGGGATTTCTTTTAACATACTTAATGAGGTGAAGAGAAATGGAATTAGCAGAAATAAGAAATGAACTTGAACGGACAGCGCAACGATTAACGGACTTTAGGGGGTCTCTTTGACTTAGATGAAAAAGAGGCACGAATCGCACAGCTTGAAAATGAGATGACACATCCCGATTTTTGGAATGATCAGCAAAAAGCACAAATTGTCATCAATGAAACGAATGCTTTGAAAGAACAGGTCAATCAATTGTCCGAACTGAATGAATCATATGAAAATCTGGATTTGACATATGAATTAGTGAAAGAGGAGAATGATCAAGAACTTTTGGCTGAGCTGGAAGAAGAAATTACGATTCTTTCACAAAAGATGAATGATTTTGAACTTCAACTTTTACTAAGTGAAGAATATGACTCGAAAAATGCCATTCTTGAACTGCATCCTGGAGCGGGCGGAACGGAGTCCCAGGATTGGGGTTCCATGCTGCTTCGTATGTATACAAGATGGGGTGAAAAAAGAGGCTTTAAAGTGGAAACCCTTGATTACCTTCCAGGTGATGAAGCTGGAATCAAGAGTGTCACTTTAATTTTCAAAGGCCATAACGCCTATGGTTATTTAAAAGCGGAAAAAGGGGTCCACCGTCTTGTCCGGATTTCCCCTTTCGATTCCTCAGGGAGACGCCATACTTCATTCGTTTCATGTGAAGTCATGCCGGAATTCGATGAGACGATCAATATAGAAGTACGCACGGAAGATTTGAAAATCGATACGTATCGGGCAAGTGGTGCAGGTGGTCAGCATATCAATACAACGGACTCCGCAGTCCGGATCACCCATATACCTACGAACACCGTGGTAACGTGCCAAAACGAAAGATCTCAAATAAAAAACAAGGCCCAGGCCATGAATATGCTGAAAGCCAAATTGTATCAACGTGAAATTGAACAGCAACAAGCGGAATTGGATGAAATCCGTGGTGAGCAAAAGGAAATTGGCTGGGGCAGCCAAATTCGTTCATATGTTTTCCACCCGTATTCCATGGTTAAAGATCACCGTACCAGTGCGGAGACTGGAAACTTGGGAGCAGTCATGGATGGGGATATCGATATGTTCATTGATGCGTACTTGCGTTCAAAATTATAAGATCAGCCAGTCGGACCGGTTCCCCCGGTCCGGCTTTTTTTTATGATTTCCTTTATAACGAATTATCTGGCTGACATTTACAGGATGGAAAAGGGATGCCCTACCTCGTTCGGCCAATACTAGATAATAATGATGGTTCGAGGAGACTTATGCAGAATGAAGAAAAGGTACCGGGAGCAGAAGCACCCTTTAATTCAAAAGTTAATGGAGTACGGATTGGTGATTGTCGGTTCGGCCATAATTGCCATTGGTTTTAATGTATTCTTACTGCCTAACCAGGTTGCATCCGGCGGGGTCAGCGGGATTAGCACGATTCTCGATTCAACTCTCGGTTGGGAGCCGGCTTATGTACTTTGGGGTTTTAATATCCCTTTGTTCATTTCGGGGCTTATTATCCTTGGAAGACATTTCGGAGCCAAAAGCCTGATTGGAACCTTGTTTCTGCCTTTGGTGGTATTTCTGACAAAGGGTTGGGATGCATGGACGAACGATGCATTGCTTGGTTCGATTTGCGGGGGGATGATGGTCGGGCTTGGCCTGGGGATCGTCTTTCGCGGAAAGGGCTCCACAGGGGGGACCGATTTGGCGGCCCAGATATTCCATAAATATACCCATCTGTCATTGGGGACCTGTGTGGCTGTCATTGATGGAATCATCGTTTTAAGTGCTGCCATCGTTTTTGATATTGAAAAAGGGCTGTATGCATTAATAGGTTTATATGTGACAAGCAAGACGATCGACCTCGTCCAGATTGGATTGAACCATTCGAAGATGTCATTAATTATCACGAATAAAGAAACGGAAGTAAGGGATGCTATCATACATGAGCTGGACCGGGGTGTAACAGGCCTATCCGGGTATGGCGGCTATACGGATGATACACGTCCAATTTTGATGTGCGTAATAGACCAGTCGGAATTCACCAAATTGAAACAATTGGTGAAACTCGTTGACCCTAAAGCGTTTGTAATTGTCATGGACGCATCGGAGGTACTCGGGGAGGGTTTTAAACTGGATTGAAATTGGTATAATGTTCTTGTGCTGGTATAAATCAGAGGGGGTAAATTCAATGAAACGGAAATGGTTAGCCTTAGTTTTGGGTACTAGTTTGGCCTTGGCTGCATGCGGCGGGAACGATGATACTGCAGATAAAGAGCCTGCAAATGAAAATAATGAAACGACTACGGCGGGTGCAGGTGATGCCGCTAAAATTTATGAAAACAAATGTTCAAGTTGTCATGCCGTGAACCTTGAAGGCGGCGTGGGACCGAATTTAACGAAGGTCGGTTCTAGGCTTTCGAAAGAAGACATCGAAAAAGTCATTGCGAATGGCCAAGGTGGAATGCCAAAAGGTATAATCCAGGGCAAGGAAGCGAGCATGGTCGCTGAATGGCTTGCTGGACATAAATAATGATCGACGAAACGTCCTGCTTTAGCAGGGCGTTTCATTTAGCCTCCTTTAAAACCTCGAAACAACTCTCATTTAATCCCTTATCAAGCAATCAAATCCTGGAATTATTACATAGATGTTGATATATGACTAACTGAAATGAAACTGTAATATTTTTTATGCTTAATTTGACAAAATATGATGTTATAATGTTTCTGTGCTCAAGTAAGAGAGATTCCTGTCAGATTTCAGTGAAAATTGTCGAAAAAGCTGTAGGTACATAGTGATAATCCAAGCAAATTAGGTGGTTTTAGAATGATAGAAATGATAGATGTGAAAAAGACATATCCAAATGGCGTAATTGCCATTAATGGAATCAATGTGAAAATAAAGCCAGGCGAGTTCGTTTATGTAGTGGGTCCGAGCGGTGCCGGAAAATCGACTTTCATCAAAATGATGTATAGGGAAGAAAAGCCTACAAGCGGTAATATTTTGGTCAATGGCATTAGCCTGCCAAGTATCCGCAATTCGAAAGTTCCTCTATTCCGCCGTAATATCGGTATGGTATTCCAAGATTTTAAACTCCTTCAAACATTCACTGCATATGAAAATGTTGCTTTTGCCATGGAAGTTATTGAAAAGGAACCAGAAGAAATCAAAAAGAGAGTCATGGAAGTCCTCGATCTGGTTGGCATTAAACATAAAGCGAGGATGCTGCCTTCCGAGTTATCCGGTGGGGAGCAGCAAAGGGTTGCAATAGCCCGTTCGATCGTCAATGATCCTAAGGTAGTCATAGCCGACGAGCCTACAGGTAATCTTGATCCCGAAACATCATGGGAAATCATGAACATATTTGAAGAAATTAATAAACGCGGAACTACGCTTGTCATGGCCACTCATAATAGGGACATCGTCAACAATATTAAACGACGTGTCATTGCCATTGAAAGTGGAAAAATAGTACGCGATGAACATCGAGGTGATTACGGATATGAAATTTAGAACATTGCTCCGTCACTTCCGTGAAAGTTTTAAAAATATTGGCCGTAATGGATGGATGACGTTTGCTTCAGTCAGTGCAGTAACGGTCACTCTAACATTGGTTGGCGTCTTTTTAGTGCTCATGATGAATTTAAATCATATCGCGGGAAATGTGGAGAAAGATGTCGAAGTTCGGGCACATATTGATAATGCGGCGAATGATGACGATATAAAAGCTATCGGTAAGCAAATTACGGAGATGAACGGCATTGAATCAGTGATTTTCTCTCCAAAAGATGAAGAGCTTACTAATTTAATAGATGATTTAGGAGATAATGGTGATGCTTTTAAACCATTTGAACAAGATAACCCATTAAGGGACGTTTATGTTATCAAAACGAAATCCCCGCAAGATGTCATCAAGGTGGCAAAAAAGATCGAAGGTTTGGAGTATATCCAAAGCGTTAAATATGGACAAGGCTATGTCGAGAAACTATTCAGCTTTGTTAATATTGCTAGAAACATAGGAATCGTTCTTATTGTAGGTTTACTATTTACTGCAATGTTCCTGATTTCGAATACGATTAAAATTACCATTGTAGCCAGAAGAAAAGAAATTGAGATCATGAGGTTGGTAGGGGCGACGAATACGTTCATCCGTTGGCCATTCTTCTTGGAAGGTCTCTGGCTGGGAGTGCTCGGTTCCATCATTCCGATAGGTCTGGTCTCCGCACTCTACTACAATCTATATAAATATGCTGCACCGCAGATCACGTTCAAATTCATAGATTTCCTGCCTGCAAATCCATTTATTTATCAAGTCTCGGCCATCCTCATCGTAATTGGTGCCGTTATCGGGATATGGGGCAGCTTGATGTCCGTCAGGAAGTTCTTGAAAGTATAAAAGTGTATTTTTACTCGAAAGCCAAAAGAAGCGAGACATAAATAGAGAGACGTTACAAGGCATGGATGTAACGGGTTGAAAGGGGAAATGAAACGTTGAAAAAAAATATCATTGCCATGAATGCCTCCATCATGATCGGGTTGGGAAGCATTCTAGCGGCACCTTCAGTTTATGCTGAGTCGATTTCGAATTTAGAAAAACAGAAAGAATCCATCCAGGATAAACGTTCGGGTGTGGAATCGAATATTTCCGAAACGGAAAAGAAAATCGATAACCTGCAGGATAAGCAAATGACAGCAGAAGACCAAATCGCTGCCATTGAAGCGAAAATTGCCGAGTCCGCAAAAAAGATCGATGCTAAAAATGCTGAAATTACTCAAACGAAAAAAGAAATCGAGGCATTGAAAAAAGAGATTAAAGTATTAAAAGAGCGGATCGCCAAGCGTAATGAGGTATTGAAGGAAAGGGCCCTTTCTTTCCAGGAGACTGGCGGGGACGTGAACTACCTTGAAGTATTATTCGGATCATCCAGTTTTGGGGATTTAGTTGACCGTGTGGGAGCTGTAGCGACAATCGCAGAAGCCGACCGCGATATTTTAAAGCAGCATGAAATGGATAAAAAGGATCTGGAAGAAAAGCAAAAAGCCGTAGAAACGAAGCTAGCCAGTTTAGAAGTGGCAAAAGCTGAACTATTGGAAATTCAAAAGCAGCAAAAACAGCAGAAGCAAGAAAAGGATGCTTTGGTTAAGAAATTAAAGCAACAAACTAAAAAGCATGAGGATGAGAAGATGGGTCTAGAGGAAGAGAAAGCGAATCTTGCCGCTCAAGAAAAAGCGATCAAATCTGCCATCAGCTTAGAGCATCAACGTCTTGCAGAATTGGAAGCAGCCCGTAAAAAAGCGGCAGCCGAAGCGAAAAAACGTGCAGAGCAAGAAGCTGCGCAAGCGGCAGCACAAGCAGCAGCACAAGCGGCTTCTCAAGCATCACAAGCATCCGAAACTAAAAAACAATCCACTTCTTCAGGATATAGTGCAAAAAGCAACAGCTCATCATCATCATCTTCACAATCTTCGTCTAATGTAAGTCAAGCGCCAGCTGTATCATCTGGTACATTCACTAGACCAAGTGCAGGATATGTATCTTCAACAATGGGTGAACGTTGGAATAAACAGCATGCCGGCATCGATATAGCTGCTGGCGGAACGGTTCCAGTTGTAGCGGCAGCCGACGGAGTCGTAAGCCGTTCTTACTTCTCAAGTACATACGGTAACGTCGTCTTCGTTACCCATTCAATCGGCGGTCAGCAATGGACTACTGTGTAT
Organism: Peribacillus aracenensis; assembly: GCF_025175645.1. Lineage (NCBI taxonomy): Bacteria > Bacillati > Bacillota > Bacilli > Caryophanales > Bacillaceae > Peribacillus > Peribacillus aracenensis. The sequence continues at coordinate 95,631 of NZ_JANZMJ010000012.1, read as the reverse complement.
GCACACTTAAGTTCTAGACAAGTAGGCGAAGGTGCTGTAGTTGCCAAAGGTCAACAAGTTGGCATCATGGGTAACACAGGACATTCCTTCGGTCAGCATTTACACTTTGAGCTACATAAAGGCCCATGGAATTATAGCAAGTCAAATGCTGTTAATCCATTAAACTATATACCTAATTAATACCCAATATATCAACGAAAAAACAGACCAGGTAAATTCCTTGTCTGTTTTTTTGTGTGGTGTCACCATTTTCTTTAAGCATATTCTTTCCATTCCCTTCATATAGTGAAATACATATCAGGTCAGAAATGGGGATAAATATGGTCAAAAAATGGGTACTTCCTCTAGCAATCATCATGTCACTAGCCATTGGAGCAGTGGGGGGCATATATTGGACAAGCTTCTCGGCCAAGAATGAAGTAAAGGATGAAAGCCAAGCGATATCGAAGGATAAGGAATGGGCAAAAGTTGAACAAGCTTACGGTTTGATCGTAAGTCAGTATGTAGAACAGGTGGACGGTTCCAAACTGGTCGCGGGTGCCATTCAAGGCATGCTGTCAGCGTTGAAAGATCCTTATTCCGTATATATGGACAAGGAGACCGCCAAACAATTCAATGAAACCCTGGACTCCTCTTTTGAAGGGATTGGGACTGAAATCGGAATGGAAGATGGTAAGGTCATCATTGTTTCTCCTTACAAAGATTCACCTGCTGAAAAAGCGGGATTAAAGCCGAAAGATCAAATCCTTAAGGTGAATGGCGAGAGTGTAGAAGGTTTGGATCTGTATGAGACACGCCTGAAAATCCGTGGCGAAAAAGGATCACCCGTCAAAATGGAAATAAAGCGGGCCGGGGTGGACAATCCTCTAGAATTCAATATGGTGCGTGCCGAAATCCCATTGGATACCGTATTTTCATCAATTAAGGAAGTCGCGGGAGAACAAATCGGTTATATCGAGTTGACCTCATTCTCGGAAAATACTGCGACTGATTTCAAAAAGCAGTTAAAGGGGCTGGAAAAGAAGGGGATCGAGGGCTTGGTCATAGATGTACGCGGCAATCCGGGCGGCCTTCTTTCCAGTGTGGAAACGATTCTTGGCGAGTTTATCACAAAAGACAAACCCTATTTGCAAATTGCGGAAAGAACGGGAGAAACACAATCGTTTTTTACAAGCCTTAAGAAAGCGAAAGCTTATCCCGTTGCTGTCTTGACGGATAAAGGCAGCGCCTCAGCCTCGGAAATCCTGGCTGGCGCGATGCAAGAGGCGGGGGGCTATCCATTGGTCGGTGAGAAGACCTTCGGGAAAGGCACTGTACAGCAAGCCGTACCAATGGGTGATGGCAGTAAGATTAAACTTACGTTATATAAGTGGCTGACGCCATCAGGGAAATGGATCCATAAAAAAGGGATCGAACCGGCAATCAAAGTGAAACAACCGGATTATTTTGATGCACATCAGCTGGCTATTGAGAAGGTGTTGCAGCGGGATATGAATGATGAACAAATCCAGTATGCGCAAAGCATTCTGAAAGGACTCGGATTTGAACCGGGTCGTGAGGATGGATATTATGATTGGAGTACAGAGATTGCAGTAAAGGCATTCCAAAAACAATTTGGCCTGGAAGTGACTGGTAAGCTGGACGCTAAAACCGCAGCACATCTGGAATCCGCCATTCTGGATAAGATCCGGGATGAAGATAATGATATTCAGTTACGCACGGCTTTGAATTATTTAGTGAAATAAATTAGTGGCACCGTTCCCCTTGGAATGGTGCCTCTTTCGCATTTGATCGAACCCCGTCTGCGAACATGAAGGCAGTTTATGTGAAACTTAAGATAAAGCTACTTTTTCTGCATCTTAATAGGCATGAAGGTTACATATTTGATAGAATAGGAGGTAACTGACCAGAACGAAGTTTGACAAAATTTTGATTACTGTTGAGGATGGTGCAAAGAAATTGACAACGGATTGGCTGATTGCATGCTTAATGGGATTAGGAAAACTCTTCCTTCATCCTTTGCTTTATGTTTCGATTGCCTATTGTTTATTCATCGGCTATCTTCGCGTTAAACGGGAACGCCATGATTTCAATACGAAGATTTACAGTTTTTCCATGGAGCTGCGTTCCATGTTACCTCAAGGATTGATATGGGGATTGATCCTTTCTCTCCTCACGCTGGCTACTGGACTAGCCATTCCTTTGGCGGCTCTGTTCATCATGGCAGTAGTTACGGTTTTATCCATGCTATCCATGAAAAAGAGGTTTGTTTCCCCCGTTTATACAGTGGGACTCACCTTCTTTATTCTTTTCTTTTTATATGATAGTGACATCCAGCTGACTTTATTTCAGGATGCCTTTAATCAGCTGGATCGGTCCGTATATCCGACACTGGTTATTTTGATAGGATTATTACTGATTGCTGAAGGGTTTTTGATTGCTGGCAATGGAAGTGAAAAGGTCTCTCCTCAGTTGGAGGTATCCAAGAGGGGTCAGCCGATAGGTGTGTATGTTTCACAGCGAATCTGGTTAATTCCCATGTTCGTCATGATTCCTGGAGGACAACTTCCAGTGCCTTTCGAATGGTATCCGGTTTTTTCGATCGGGGACATGTCCCTATCGCCGATCGTACTGCCCATTTTAATCGGCTTTAAGCAAAAAGTACATGGGACGCTTCCGGAACTGGCCATTAGGGCGCAAGGCAAAAAGGTAGGGGCATTGGGAATTGTGATTACGCTATTGGCGGCAGTTGGTTACTGGTACCCACCATTGGCAATCATAACGGCTGTTTTAGCCATCCTTGGTCGTGAATTCCTGCACTATACCCAAAAGGCAATGGATCAAAAGCTTCCTTTTTATTTTTCAAAAAGTAAGCTGGGTGTCCAGATCTTAGGCGTTATCCCTCAATCTCCGGCAGATAAAATGGGGTTGCAAAAAGGCGAGGTCATTTCGAAAATAAATGGGGTCGTCGTCAGGGAAGAAGAAGAGTTATACAGGGCGCTCCAAATAAACCGGGCACATTGCAAGCTTGAGGTCATCGATAACAATGAACAGATCCGCTTTGTGCAAAGAGCCCTTTTTGACGGGGAGCATTACGAATTGGGCATCTTGTTCGTAGATGATCAATTAAAGGAAAGCGGACAAGTGGGTTAATGATACATTATTCCAAAATAAAAAGGCCTTTCTCGAATTATATCGAGAAAGGCCTTTTTTAAAATATTACTTTTCAAGCATGATCTTTTCTATATCGTCCAGCATTTTATTAGCTGCAATTACGCCGCCAGATGTATTCCAAGTAGCGTCGCTAACCTCATAAGCTTTTCCATTTTTAACTGCATCAAGATTTTTCCAAAGTGGATCATTCGTCCATTCTTTTGCTGTGCTTAGGGCTTGTTTGTCGCCTTCAGGAGCGTAAGTGAAGTAGAAGAGAAGATCTCCATCCATTTTAGGGATGACTTCTTTACCTACCTCGATGGCAAGGTTACCTAATTTATTATCTGCAGTGAACAGTTCCTTCTGTTGCTCTGCACGTTTAAATCCTAATTGATCGAAAATCACTCCAGAGAATGAATCCGTGTAATAAATACGGGTAGTTCCAGCCATGAAACGAACAACGGAAACTTCTTGATTTACTTTATCACCCAATTTAGCTTTAAGATCTTCTGTGTGTTTATCGAATTCAGCAATAACGTCGTTCCCTTTATCTTCAAGGTTAACGGCTTTTGCATATAGTTTAAAGTTTTCCTTCCAATCTCCTCTAAGCGTTTCCGAGAAAACGGTAGGGGCGATTGCACTTAATTTATCATAAACAGCTTCTTGGCGAATCTTGCTTCCGATAATCAAGTCAGGCTTTAGTGATGCGATTTTTTCTAAGTTAACTTCATGTTCAACACCAACAACTTCGACCCCATCCATATCATCTTTAATATGGTCGTACCAAGGGTCACCAAGCCATGATTGAACGGCACCAACAGGTTTAATTCCTAAAGCAAGCAATGCCTCAGTACCTTCATTTGTTAAAACGACCACTCTTTTAGGCGTTTCTTTCAACTCGGTAGTGCCCATGGCATGCTCAATTGTGTAGCTTGTATCTTCTTTCTTGTCTTCAGCTTTATTTCCATCGGCTTTATCATCCGAATTCCCGCAAGCTGCTAGAAGAAAGACTGCAAATATTGTAAAAATCGTTAATAATGACTTGAATCTAAACATCTATGTACCCCTCCCAATTTTTCAGCAAATGATAATCATTCGCACTTAACAGCATCATCATAAAATGAATATACTTTTCTGTCAATATATAAATGAAAATGATTCTCAAATTCATTGACATATTCCCATTACCACCAGTAAAATATTACTATACAAACGTGATTGGAAAGGTAACTGGATATGTTATTAAAAAATACATGGCAGAGATGGATGGGGCTGTTCATTACCATTCTTTTGCTGCTGTTTTTACTGTGTTCAAGCATTGTATACGGTTATACAGATACAACATGGAAAATGGCCATCGATGCTTTTACCCATTTCAATGGGACGAATGAACACATTGTCATTCAATCAGTAAGACTTCCGCGTGCCCTGATTGCTTCTGCAATTGGTGCAAGTTTAGCCATCTCGGGGGTTTTGATGCAAACGCTAACTAAAAACCCCCTGGCCTCTCCAGATATCTTCGGGGTCAACGCCGGGGCGGGATTGGCAGTTGTCACTGGGGTCACCGTGTTTGGGATAAGCAATCTTCAAGTATTCACATGGCTCTCATTCATAGGGGCGGCCATAGCCGCGATAAGCATATATATGATTGGAAGCATGGGGCGCGGCGGCTTGACACCGATGAAGCTGACATTGGCTGGTGCAGCCATGACGGCCATGGTAGCTTCACTTACACAAGGTCTTCTTGTTTCTAATGAGGCTCTTTTAGATCAAGTCCTATTCTGGCTTGCCGGATCCGTTTCCGGTAGAAGTCTAGACAATTTAATTGCCGTCCTGCCTTATCTTGTCGTAGGATGGGGCCTTGCCTTGATCATGTCCGGTAAAATGAATGTGTTATCAATGGGTGAAGATGTTGCGAAAGGCCTTGGACTGAATATAGTTTTCCTTAAACTGGTGCTGGGGCTGGCAATCATCCTGCTTGCTGGCGGATCAGTGGCGGTTGCGGGTCCGATTGGCTTTATAGGAATCGTCGTTCCGCATCTTACCCGTTCTATAGTAGGCATTGATCATCGGTGGGTGATTCCCTTCTCTGGACTTTTCGGGGCGGTGCTTTTGATTGCGGCCGATGTCATATCCAGGTATATCCTGATGCCTCGAGAAGTTCCGGTTGGAGTCATGACAGCCATAATCGGGACCCCATTCTTTATTTATATTGCTAGAAAGGGGTTCAGCGGCCGATGAAGTCATATAAGAGCTTTCGTTTATTTAATGAAAAAATATCATTCTTGATGGATAAAAAAGCTATGATCGTGATTTTCATATTATTTTTAGTCACTTCACTAGTGTTTGTGATCAGTACTGGAGTGGGTGAAATGAATATAAATCCGTTAAGTGTCCTCCAGGTCTTTATCGGAGGGGGGACGGAGAGCGATCGGCTTATTATCCAATCTTTCCGGCTGCCTAGAATAATTGTTGCCCTGCTGGTAGGGATGGGCCTTGCTGTAGCTGGAGGGATCCTTCAAGGGATGATTCGAAATCCACTTGCTTCGCCGGATATCTTGGGGATAACAGGAGGAGCGACAGTAGCGGTCGTTGGATTCCTGGCCATTTTTAGCGATAAGAATCATTCTTTAACGGTGAGCATCAATTGGCTGCCGTTAGCTGCATTCATTGGGGCGACGGTCGTGGCCTTTCTTGTTTATTCATTAGCCTGGAAAAATGGAGTTCCCCCGATAAGGCTTGTGTTGATCGGGATTGGGGTGATGGCTTTAATGAAGGCACTCACTACGATGATGATGATTCTTGGCCCAGTCTATCAAGCGAGCCAGGCCAACCTTTGGATCACGGGGTCAGTGTCTAACTCCACCTGGAATAATATCGCTGTACTGGCACCATGGACGATACTATTCCTGTTAATCGCCTTCCTTTATGCCAGGAATATTAATTTACAGGAGCTAGGCGATGATCTTGCAACGGGGCTTGGGGGCCATGTCCAAAAACAGCGGTTTGCATTATTGATGATCAGTACGGCCTTGATTGGTGGTTCCACGGCATTTGCCGGCGGAATAGGGTTTGTGGGATTAATGGCACCCCACATGGCCAGAAGGCTGGTTGGTTCGAGTTTTGGAGTGTTACTGCCCACTTCAGCTTTGCTTGGCGGCATCCTGGTTATGGTGGCGGATTTAATTGGACGGACCTTATTCTCACCTTTGGAAATACCGGCTGGTGTCTTCACAGCGAGTATCGGGGCACCATACTTCATTTATTTACTATATAAAACGAGGAATTCGTAAATCCGGTAAATGTAGAAAGCAGCAGTCATCCTAGGGATGGCTGCTGCTTCTGTTTGTAGACAAAAGGGGTTTGGCGCAAAGGCGCCGAGGCTCCCGAACCGCCCGCGGAAAGCGAGTGCCTGAAGTGGAAATCAACGTCTACACTTAAAAGAACTGTAGGCAAGCTCGCTTTCTTTTCATTAAGCTTCTTTAGCTGCTTCGATTTCGATGGTAAGCGTGATTTGATCGCCAATCAGTACTCCGCCTGTTTCTAACGCCGCGTTATAGGTTAGACCATAATCACTGCGTTTGACTTTCCCTTTTCCGCTGAATCCTGCTTTTTCATTCCCCCATGGATCTTTCCCTTGGCCTTCGAAGGTGATGCTGAAAGTTTCTTCTTGTGTGATTCCATTAAGAGTCACATTTCCAGTTACATCATATTCATCTTCATTCGTTTTCACGATTTTTGTTGATTTGAATGTTAAAGTAGGATTGTTTTCTACATCAAAGAAGTCAGCGGAACGCAGGTGATTATCCCGGTCTGCATTGCGTGTGTCGATACTGGCCACATCAACGGTAAAATCAATTTCTGCAGTTGTTAGATCCAATGGGTTTGCTAGGATGCTTGCTTCAAACTTATTAAAACTACCTTTTACTTTAGCGATCATCATATGTTTTACGGAAAATTCAATAGCACTGTGAGTCGGATCGATGGTCCATTTTGTATTTGTCATGTTTTATTCCTCCTGATTATTAATCTTGAATTTATATATCTTTAATTTGAGATATCTTAACTTAATGTAATTATAAGAGGTGAAATCAATAGTGTCAACTGAAAGTTTTCCTTAATTTTGAAAACATGAAAAACCCTGTGCATTTATCGGGCACAGGGTTTTTGCTTATCCAAGGAGAGTAAAGCTGGCACCTTTAGTGATTGGCATGTTCTTTCTCTTCTTGAGTGGTCACTTTACTCGGCCAAAAAGCAAGTCGGCCAAGTAGGGCGGTGATTGCAGGAACAAGGAACGGGCGCACAATGAATGTGTCCATTAACACACCAAGTGCAGTAATGAGACCGAATTGAACCAATACTTGAATCGGAAGTGTGGCTAGAACGGAAAAAGTGGCTGCCAAGATTATTCCGGCGGAAGTGATGACACCACTAGTTTCGGCAACGCCTTTTCTGATGGCCTGCTTGATTGGCATCGTTTCTTTCTTACGCCAAATGCTTGAAACCATGAAAATGTTATAATCCTCGCCAAGTGCAACCAGGAATACGAAAGAATAAAGTGGAATGGTACCCTCTATGGCATCGACACCCATGAAATGGTGCAGGATTATCCAGCCTAAGCCCATTGCTGCAAAGAATGAGAGAATGACTGTTCCCATTAAATACACCATGGCTGTCACAGATCGCAAGTAGGCTAAGAGGAGCAAGGAAATCAGGACGATGATGATCGGGATGATCATGAATTCATCGGATTTTACGGTGTCCCTTTTATCGAATTGCGTCGCAGTTTGCCCGCCAATCCAAACCTTTTCATCAACGGAAGATATATTGGCGGCCTTCAATTCTCTCTCCGCCATTTTCCGGATTTCCGGAATGGAATCAATGGCCTCGATAGCATATGGGTTCAAGTTGAATGTGACCTCATAGGATTGCAGATCTTTATTGGATTTACTTATGACTGGAGCGGCAACACTTTCAACAATATTCATCCCTTCTAATGCCGGCGCTAAATCGACATCTTCACCATCCGTATCGATAACCACTGTGGCTGGTGCCAGTTCGCCCGGTGAATACGAGTCGGAAATGACAGAATAGCCTTCACGGGAGTTCATATCTTCAGGGAAGGAAGAGAGAATATCATATGAATATTTTATTTGTGAAGAATATCCAGCTAAAACACTGAAGATGATCAGGCATGTAAGAATGACAGTCCATGGCCTGGTCGTGACGATATGACCGATCCATTTACCGATGCGGCCTTCTTTATGCTTTTTGACGGCTTTTCCCTTTTTCTTAGCCCGTGCTTCTTCCATTTCAGGTGTACGCGGAACAATCGGGAAGAAGGAAGCCCTTCCGAATACAGAAAGCAATGCCGGTACAAGTGTTAAAGCTGCCAGCATCATGATAAAAATGGACAAGCTGAATGGTACAGCGAAACGGTGGTAGGCTCCGTATTTGGCTACAAGCAATGTTAGCAGGGAGATGACGATCGTAAGGCCGCTCATCGCAATGGCACCCGATGAATCTTTAAATGCGGCGATCATGGCTTTCCGTTTGCTTTCATGATTCCTTAATTCACTTCTGTAGTGAGAAATTAAAAATAGACAATAATCCGTTCCGGCACCGAATAATAATACGGTCATGATTGAAATTGCCTGTGAATCGACTGTAATCCAACCATGATCTGCCATGAATCCTAGAATCGGGCTTGTGACAATATAGGCGAAGCCCACTCCGATTAGAGGAATGATGGCTAAAAGAGGAGAGCGGTAAATGAGTAATAACACGACAAGTACAAGTATTACTGTCGCTAACAGCAATTTGAAGTCAGCACCTGAAAATAAACCCGTTGCATCGACGGATATCCCTACAGGGCCTGTCACTCGAAGGGATAATTCACCTGAATCTGTCGGGACCTTGAATGGGTCCGATCCAATGCGTTCCGATACAGCTTCATTAATGCTTTCAAGATTTTTTTCGAGAATTTCGGTCTCGGTATTTTCTTTGAAGAAAAGCGGCTGTACAAAAGTCGTTCCATCTTCTGAAACCGATCCTTGAAGAGCAGGCAACGGAATTTCATGAAGCGGCGGTAAAAAGGATTGCTGTGTCAATGGGTTATCTGTCAGTTCTTTGGAAAGGTACTGGATTTCAGCCAAGTCGGCCTCCGTCAGTCCACTTTCCCGATGCCATGTAAGGAGGGCAGGTAATCCAGAGGATGTTGGAAACTCTTCTTTAATAAGTTCATCAGCCACGACAGAAGGTGAGTCTTCGGGCAAGTCTGCGGCATTATTTGCTGTTCGATCATTAACGGCAGGCAATGTGAAGGTTAATGCGATTGCTGCAATTATCCATACAGCAATGACAACCCAACGACCGGTTTTTCCAGTCATCCTCCTGCCAAGTCTTCCTAATATTGATTCTTCCAATGAAGGCACCCCGTTTTTTAAAATTTTTTATCTTTAGTTCATTATAATGGAGCGCTGTTGTCATATACAAAAATGGGTATGCTTCCTCCATGTTTTTTACTGAATGCTTCAAAGCCTTCATATCATTATATGATTTACACCAGTTGTTAATGGCATAAACATATGGTCAGCGGTATATAGGGGAGTTTCAAATAATTTCAATTAAATTTGAAGATTGAAGAGTGAAATATGGGGAATAGGGGAAAGTATAGTAGTATTATGGCTTTTATTAACAGAGGAGGGATATTTTTGTCCGATAAATCCAAAAAACCAAATGATGAATCGCAAGAAACATTAACGAACAGGCAAGGTCACCCGGTAACGAATAACCAGAGTCTTAGAACTGTAGGAAACAGAGGACCTAGTACACTTGAGAACTATGATTTCCTGGAAAAGATCAGCCACTTCGATAGGGAGCGTATCCCTGAACGGGTGGTGCACGCCCGCGGTGCAGGTGCACATGGTTATTTCGTTCCGACCGGTAAAGCGGGGGACGAGCCGATTTCAAAATATACGAGAGCGAAGGTTTTTCAGGAAGAGGGTAAAAAAACCCCGGTATTCGTGAGATTTTCATCTGTTATTCATGGAGGGACGTCCCCGGAAACGTTACGTGATCCAAGGGGATTTGCGGTTAAATTTTATACGGAGGATGGAAACTGGGATCTTGTAGGCAATAACCTGAAAATTTTCTTTATCCGTGATGCCATGAAATTCCCGGATTTGATTCATGCCTTCAAACCCGATCCGGTCACGAACATTCAGGACGGCAGGAGGATCTTCGATTTTTGCTCGAGCTCACCTGAAACATTCCATATGATTACCTTTGTGTTTTCCCCATGGGGCATTCCGGCTAACTACCGCATGATGCAAGGGTCAGGGGTCAATACTTATAAATGGGTGAATGAGGAAGGGAAAGCGGTGCTTGTCAAGTATCACTGGGAACCGAAACAAGGGATCAAGAACCTGACACAGCAAGAGGCAAATGAAATTCAAGCTACGAATTTCAATCATGCCACACAGGATCTATATGAAGCGATCGAACGCGGAGACTATCCTGAATGGGATCTCAACGTACAGATCATGAGTGATGATGATCATCCTGAATTGGATTTTGATCCGCTGGATGATACGAAAATCTGGCCGAAAGATGAGTTCCCATGGCTGCATGTCGGTACGATGGTATTGAATAAAAACCCTGAAGACTATTTCACTGAAGTCGAACAAGCTGCATTCGGCACCGGTGTCCTAGTGGATGGACTGGACTTTTCTGATGATAAGATGTTACAGGGACGTACATTCTCTTATTCCGATACACAGCGTCACCGTGTTGGTGCGAATTATCTGCAATTGCCGATTAATGCTCCAAAGAAACCGACAGCCACGAATCAGACTGGCGGACAGATGCAATATGAAGTTGGCAGAGGCAGCCAAAGCCCCCATATCAACTACGAACCATCAACTGTCGGCGGCTTGAAGGAAGCCAAGCAGACGGGCAAGGAGTATACACCCATGGTGGAAGGGAAACTTGTTCGTGAGACAATCGATCGCCAAAACAATACGAAACAGGCTGGTGAGACATTCCGTGAATTCGAGGATTGGGAAAAAGACGATTTAATTTCCAATTTAGTGGCGGCATTGGCTCCTGCCGACAAGCGCATTCAGGAAAAAATGATAGCTCTTGCCGAAGAGGCCGATGAAGAGTATGGCCGCAGATTGAAAGAGGGGCTGGCCGCGGCTTCTGAACATACAAACTCTTCAAAACCTCTGGGCGGGACTGATAGCCCTGAGGACGCCGTTAGAAAAGGACATGAAGCGGATCCATATTGATTGGGCTCAAAAGAAGCAAACTTCCCTTTAAAGGGGTTTGCCTCTTTTTTTTATGGGCATAATTGGAGGATGTATGGAATGCTCTTCTGATGATGCTTGAGAATCAAGAAGGAAATTGATTGGCAAAAAACTTGATAATCATTTAAACTGAAACTACTCTATTTTTCTCTTATAAAGGAGATGAAAAAATGATTAAACTTCTTTCTGCCCTTTTCCTTCCTTGTCTACTTGTCATGCTATTTTCAAGAGTCACCTATAACAATGTCGTGGGTCTTGTTTTAACTGTTGCCTTGATTACAGCTTCTGCATATAAAGGTTATACGCATACAAACTTATTGATCATCGTGGATGCCTTATCCCTGACAGTGGGATTTTGGTTATCAAAAAGAATGATGAAACGTACATCCAAGAGCGCCTGACACTAAAGGTGCTTTTTTTGTACTCAAACATGCCATTCGCTTCAATACATCATGAAGTCCTTAAAACAAAAATAGAATGGATGTTCGCTTATTGCTGGTTTGTTTTAAGGCTATTGTGGTAGAATGTGTATATATGCTTTATTAAACCGGAATAAATAGAAGGGATATAGGCATGTCCCGTTTTCATATAAAAATATTTCAATAGGAGGCTATGCTTGGTGAAGGATAAGTTTGAGTTAGTCTCAAAATACTCTCCTCAAGGAGATCAGCCGGCAGCGATTGACATGCTGGTCGAAGGGATTAAGGAAGGCAAGGAAATGCAGACGTTATTGGGGGCGACGGGGACAGGGAAAACGTTCACCGTTTCCAATGTGATTCAAAGAATCAACAAACCGACTCTTGTCATTGCCCACAATAAAACGTTGGCGGGGCAGCTTTACAGTGAGTTCAAAGAGTTCTTCCCTAATAATGCCGTGGAATACTTCGTTAGCTATTATGATTACTACCAGCCAGAGGCTTACGTTCCATCCACGGATACATTCATCGAAAAAGATGCAAGCATCAATGATGAAATCGATAAACTGCGACATTCGGCAACCTCATCTTTGTTCGAAAGGAAAGATGTCATCATCATTGCCAGCGTTTCGTGCATATATGGGCTCGGTTCCCCTGAAGAGTACCGGGAGATGGTCGTTTCCCTCCGGACAGGCATGGAAATAGACCGGAATGCCCTGCTGCACAGACTCGTGGATATTCAATATGAGAGGAATGATATTGCTTTCCAACGGGGGACCTTCCGCGTTCGCGGTGACGTGGTCGAAATTTTCCCGGCTTCACGTGATGAACATTGCGTACGGGTCGAGTTTTTCGGGGATGAGATTGACCGTATCCGTGAAGTCGATGCCCTGACTGGTGAAATCACTGGTGAACGGGAACATATCGCGATTTTCCCTGCTTCCCACTTCGTAACCCGCGAAGAGAAAATGCGGATAGCCATTCAAAATATCGAAACGGAACTGGAAGAGCGATTGAAGGAATTAAGGGAAGATGAAAAACTCCTTGAAGCACAGCGCTTGGAGCAGCGGACCCGTTATGATTTGGAAATGATGCGGGAAATGGGCTTTTGTTCAGGGATCGAGAACTATTCCCGCCATTTAACCCTCCGTCCCTCAGGTGCGACACCATACACTTTAATCGATTACTTTCCAGAGGACTTCCTATTGGTCGTGGATGAATCACACGTAACCCTTTCGCAAATCCGCGGAATGTTCAATGGAGATCAGGCGCGGAAGCAAGTGCTCGTCGATCATGGCTTCCGTCTGCCGTCTGCAAAAGATAACCGCCCGCTAAGATTTGAGGAATTTGAAAAAAAGGTACATCAATCCATATTCGTTTCGGCAACTCCGGGACCATATGAACTCGAACATACGCCAGAAATGGTTCAGCAGATCATCCGTCCTACCGGACTGCTGGATCCAACGGTGGAAGTGCGGCCGATTGAAGGGCAGATAGATGACTTGATCGGTGAAATACAGGAGCGCGTCAACAAGAACGAGCGTGTGCTCATTACGACCTTGACGAAAAAGATGTCTGAGGATTTAACTGATTATTTAAAGGAAATCGGCATCAAGGTCCAATATCTTCATTCGGAAGTGAAGACCTTGGAACGGATAGAAATCATCCGGGAACTTCGAATGGGCAAATATGATGTACTCGTTGGAATCAACCTTTTAAGGGAAGGCCTTGATATACCGGAAGTGTCATTGGTGACCATACTGGATGCCGATAAGGAAGGGTTCCTTCGCTCGGAACGTTCGCTTATTCAAACGATGGGCCGTGCAGCCCGCAATGCCAACGGCCATGTCATCATGTATGCAGATCGCATCACGAATTCGATGGAACTTGCCATCAATGAAACGAGGCGGCGCCGTGAAATCCAGGAAAGTTATAATAAAGAGCATGGAATAATGCCTCAAACCATTCAAAAGGATATCCGTGACTCCATAAGGGCGACCCATGTAGCCGAAGAAGGCGAAGAGTATAAAGAAGACCTTGCGCCAAGCCTCGCGAAGCTCCCTAAAAAAGAGCGTTTAAAAGTGATGGAGAGCATGGAAAAAGAAATGAAGGAAGCGGCAAAGGCACTGGATTTCGAGCGAGCTGCCGAGCTGCGTGATTTATTACTAGAGTTGAAAGCGGAAGGGTGACGAAACGTGGCAATGGATAAAATTGTGATAAAAGGCGCCAGGGCCAACAATTTAAAGAATATTGATATCACGATACCGAGAGACAAACTTGTTGTGCTGACCGGATTATCCGGATCTGGAAAGTCTTCCTTGGCTTTTGATACGATTTATGCAGAAGGGCAAAGACGTTATGTAGAATCACTGTCCGCTTATGCCCGTCAATTCTTAGGCCAAGTGGATAAACCGGATGTCGATGCGATCGAAGGCTTGTCACCAGCCATTTCCATAGACCAGAAAACGACCAGTCGAAACCCTCGTTCAACCGTAGGGACTGTTACGGAGATCTATGATTATTTAAGGCTGTTATTTGCACGGGTCGGCAGGCCGACCTGTCCGATCCATAATATTGAAATAACCTCACAAACGATTGAGCAAATGGTGGACCGCATTCTTGATTACCCTGAGCGGACCAAGCTTCAGGTATTGGCACCGCTTGTCTCAGGCAGAAAAGGAACACATGCAAAAGTTTTGGAGGAAGTCAAGAAACAAGGATATGTCCGCATTCGGGTGAACGGGGAAATGCATGATCTCAGTGAGGAGATCACTCTCGAAAAAAATAAAAAGCATTCAATTGAGGTCATCATAGACCGGATCGTCATTAAAGAGGGTATCATGGCGCGGCTCGCGGATTCATTGGAAAGTGCTTTGCAGCTTGGCGAGGGCAAAGTCATCATTGACGTCATGGGTGAGGAAGAGCTGCTGTTCAGTGAACATCATGCTTGTCCATACTGCGGATTTTCGATTGAAGAGTTAGAGCCGAGAATGTTCTCCTTCAATAGCCCGTTTGGGGCATGCCCGGATTGTGATGGCTTGGGGGCGAGGCTTGAGGTGGACCGTGATCTGGTCATCCCGAATAACGAATTAAGCCTCCGTCAACATGCGATTGCGCCATGGGAGCCGACGAGCTCTCAATATTATCCGCAGCTCCTTGAAGCGGTAGCCAACCATTATGGGATAGATATGGATGTGCCCGTTAAAGATTTACCGGAAGAGAAGATGGATAAGGTCTTGCTTGGTTCAGGTAAAGATAAGATATATTTCCGTTATAAAAATGATTTTGGAAGAGTGCAAGAAGGATATATTTCTTTTGAAGGAGTTTTAAGAAACATCGAAAGGCGCTTCAAGGAGACGAGTTCAGACTATATTCGTGAGCAAATGCAAAAATATATGTCGGAACATCACTGCCCGACCTGTAAGGGACATCGATTAAAAAAAGAGAGTCTTTCCGTGCTCATTCAAGGGGTCCATATAAGTGAGACGACAGCTTTATCAGTGGAAGATGCGTTAGTATTTTTCGAAAAACTTGATTTGACTGAAAAGGAAGCGGCAATTGCGAGATTGATTTTACGTGAAATTCGCGAGCGGCTCGGTTTCCTGGCTAATGTAGGTTTGGAATATTTGACGTTGAGCAGGGCAGCTGGAACATTATCAGGCGGTGAAGCGCAGCGTATACGATTGGCTACGCAGATCGGTTCCCGATTGACGGGAGTACTCTATATTTTGGATGAACCTTCAATAGGGCTGCATCAGAGGGATAACGATCGATTGATCGAAACATTGAAGAATATGCGCGAAATCGGGAACACCCTGATTGTTGTCGAGCATGATGAAGATACGATGATTGCTGCGGACTATTTGATCGATGTCGGTCCTGGAGCAGGAGCGCATGGAGGGGAAATAGTTGCCGCTGGCACTCCGGAAGAGGTCATGAATAACCCTAAATCCTTAACGGGCCAATATTTAGCAGGGAAGAAATTCATTCCATTGCCATTGGAACGCCGGAAAAATGATGGCCGTGTCATTGAGATAAAGGGTGCCAAGGAAAATAATTTGAAAAACGTTAATGTGAAATTCCCGCTTGGGGTCTTTACAGCCGTTACAGGAGTCTCTGGATCAGGGAAAAGTACATTAGTGAATGAGATCCTCCATAAATCGTTGGCTCAAAAGCTGAATCGGGCAAAAGCCAGACCAGGTGATTTCCGTGAGATCAAGGGAATTGAGCATTTAGATAAAGTCATTGATATCGATCAATCACCGATCGGCAGAACCCCACGATCGAATCCGGCTACCTATACGGGTGTATTCGATGATGTTCGTGACGTATTTGCCTCAACTAATGAGGCGAAGATCCGCGGTTATAAAAAAGGAAGGTTCAGTTTCAATGTGAAGGGCGGCCGCTGTGAAGCGTGCCGAGGCGATGGCATTATCAAGATAGAAATGCATTTCCTTCCGGATGTCTATGTCCCATGTGAAATCTGTCATGGGAAACGTTATAACCGGGAAACTCTTGAAGTGAAATATAAAGGGAAAAACATTTCCGACATTCTCGATATGACAGTTGAGGAAGGCGTTAGTTTCTTTGAAAATATCCCGAAAATCAAACGGAAGCTACAAACGATTTATGATGTTGGTTTGGGTTATATCAAGCTTGGGCAGCCTGCTACCACTTTATCAGGCGGTGAAGCGCAAAGGGTGAAACTTGCTTCTGAATTGCATCGCCGTTCCACTGGGCGCTCCTTTTATATCTTGGATGAACCAACTACCGGACTTCATGTCCACGATATAGCAAGGCTGCTAAAGGTTCTGCAGCGGCTGGTTGACAATGGGGATACAGTTTTGGTGATCGAGCATAATCTGGATGTCATCAAGACGGCGGACCATATTATTGACCTGGGTCCGGAAGGCGGAGATAAGGGCGGTACAATCGTCACTTATGGAACTCCTGAAAAAATATGTGAGGTTTCCGAATCATATACGGGTAAATACTTAAAACCTGTACTTACCCGTGATCAAATTCGCATGGAAAATTGGATTGAAGAAAAAGAAACTCAGCATGAACATGCATAAAAGAACAAGCCCTCCGGCTTGTTTTTTTGTAGAAAAATGACGGTGTGCATTTAATCAATCATTTGATTAAAGAATAGGAAAACAAGATATTTCCGGGGAAATCATACATCATCCTTTTCGGAAATTGTCATTTCCCTTTGTCGAATGATGGGAAAAATGGTATTTATGAAACTTTTTAGATATCTGGGCGTATGTATGAATAAAATGAAAGAAGAAAGCGAGGAATGTTCATGCAGGAGGAAAGAAAAAAAATATTGGAAATGGTTCAGGATGGAAAGTTATCAGCGGAAGAAGCCATGAGCTTATTGGAAGAATTAGATAAAGCCAGTCAGGAAAGTGAAGCTAAAGAGCAGAAATTGCAAAATGAATTATCGACGGTAGTCGTGGATAAGAAAAGCGAGGGAAGCACTCAGGATACGTTTAAGAAGAATATCCAGTCATCGAAAGAAAAGATTATTGATTTCGTTGAAAGTGCTTTTAAGAAAATCAAAGAAACGGACCTTGATTTCAACTTTGGGAAATCTGTGGAGGTCAGTCACATTTTCCAGCATGATCATGATTTCCTGAATGAAGTTGATGTGGATATAGCAAATGGGAAAATAAAAATCGCCACATGGGACCATGATGATGTCCGGGTTGAATGCGAAGCTAAAGTATACCGTGTGGAAGATATAGAAGAAGCCAGGAAGAACTTTTTGGAAGAAGTCGATTTCACGATTGAAAATGGAAAATTGAGGTTCAAGGTTCGTGAAAAGTCCATAAAGGTTGATGCGATCATGTACATCCCGAGGAAGGAATATGAGGATATCCATGTAAGGATGTTCAATGGCGCAATCACGACTGAATCATTGAAATCAGAGAACCTTAAAGCGAAGACGGCGAATGGCGCCATTCATATCATGCAGGGTACGGGTGATTCGTGTGAGCTTGAAACAGGTAACGGGATGATCACCATTTCGGATACCAACTTTAATGACCTGGAAGCCGAGACCTTGAATGGAGCGATTAATGCCGATGGATACTTCAAGAAATTGGATGTTCAAACTTTCAATGGGGAAATCATCTGTACGAATTCAGGGATGGATTGCGATTCGATCCATGCTAAGTCAATCACTGGAAAAGTCCAGCTGACCCTGCCGCCAGGGAAGGCGATCGAAGGAGAGTTGAAATCAAATTTAGGAAGCTTTAATGTAACTTTGGAAGGGATGACCATCATCGAAGAGAAAAGTGATGTGGTTCAGAAGGTCCTTAAGTTTAAAACCGTTAAGGAAGAAGTACCTGTGCTTCATGTTTTTGCAGAAACCAAGACTGCAGCGATAACGGTCTCCTGAAGAAAAAGAAAGCCCGCAGATATAACTGGCGGGCCCAGAATGTAGCCAAACTCGGTGAAAACCGGGCTTGGCTACATTTTTTTATGGCTTGTACAATTTGGATGTTGATTTCCTCTCCCGGCACTCGTTTCCCGCAGGAGTCTCGCACACCTGCTTCAATCAACTTTATTATTAAATTTTGATAGAAATCATATCTAAGGGGTGTTGCTTGGAGGAGGTTCGGGAACATTATTTGATGAAAGATACGTTTTCTGAACCCTTTTGTCTACAAAGTGAGCCCGCCAATTTAAACAGGCGGGCTTTCTTAGTATTTTGCAGTTTCATCTCATCTCTTTCCAGTTTACGGGGACCATACCGCTGTCATCATCCGGGTCTGTGAATAAAAAAACAATAAATCGATAATGCTTTGTTTGGTTATTAACAGAAAAATGCTAAAATAGAAAAAGTATCTCGAAAAATAGCAACGCTCCAAAAGGAGGAAAGATATATGGCAAAAGTCCGTACAAAGGACATAGTAGAAGCGTTCGGTCTAGAACTTATCAGTGGGGAAGAAGGAATTAACCGACCAATAGTCACGAGTGATTTATCTCGTCCCGGACTTGAAATAGCCGGTTTTTTTGATTATTATCCCGCGGATCGAGTACAGCTTTTAGGTATGACTGAAATGTCCTTTTTTAATCGGTTGAATGAACCGGAGCGAATACAGCGGATGGAAGAGTTGTGCAGGGACTTTACTCCAGGCATCATCATTACGCGTGGTCAGGAAGTGCCGATAGAATTGATCGAAGCTTCTGAGCGGGAATCCGTTCCTGTGATGAGATCTAATATGAAGACAACAAGGTTATACAGCCGTCTGACCAATTTCCTTGAAAGCAGGTTGGCACCAACTACTGCTGTTCATGGTGTATTGGTGGATATCTATGGGTTAGGGGTGTTGATCACCGGGAAAAGCGGAGTCGGTAAAAGTGAGACAGCCCTGGAATTGGTGAAACGGGGTCATCGTCTCGTAGCCGATGACTGCGTCGAAATCAGGCAGGAAGACCAAGATACGCTAGTGGGGAATGCCCCGGATTTAATCGAACATCTTCTTGAAATAAGAGGGTTGGGAATCATTAATGTAATGACACTTTTTGGAGCTGGTGCAGTCCGGAGCAACAAAAAGATCTCAATCGTCATCAATCTGGAACTATGGGAAAAAAACAAGCAGTATGACCGGGTTGGTCTTGATGAAGAAAAAATGAAAATCATCGATACGGAAGTGACGAAAATTACCGTACCTGTCCGTCCAGGGCGAAATTTAGCTGTTATCATTGAAGTGGCAGCCATGAATTACCGCCTGAAACGAATGGGAGTAAATGCTGCGGAACAGTTTTCAGATCGCTTGAACCATGCCATTGCAGATCCGGAACATGATGAATTTTAATAGGTTATAGGAAAAGAGGGGACAAAATGGAACAAGGAATACAGCCGCTGAATCCAATCGCGATAGATCTAGGCCCCATCCAGGTACATTGGTATGGACTGATCATCGGTTTCGGTGTGTTATTGGGTCTTATTATCGCTTTGAGGGAATCTGAGCGGAGAGGTCTTGATAAGGAAATATTTACGGATATGATTTTGTTTGCTGTCCCGATCGCGATCATTAGTGCCCGTATTTATTATGTGATATTTCAATGGGATTACTATTCACAAAACCCGGGGGATATCATAAAAATATGGAATGGCGGAATTGCCATACATGGTGCGTTGATTGGATCGGTGCTGACTGCCATCGTTTTTGCCAAGGTCAAGAAAGTGTCATTTTGGAAGCTGGCGGATATTGCTGCACCAAGCTTATTGTTGGGGCAGGCGATTGGCCGTTGGGGAAATTTCATGAATCAGGAAGCGCATGGGGGAGAAATAACCAGGTCATTCCTGGAAAATATGCATTTGCCTGAATTCATCATAAATCAAATGTACATAAACGGAACGTACTATCATCCGACCTTTTTGTATGAATCGATTTGGAATATCGTCGGTGTCATTATCCTCTTAAGTTTACGGAAAGTGAACTTGCGCAGGGGAGAACTATTTTTAACCTATGTATTATGGTATTCCATCGGCCGTTTTTACATTGAAGGATTGCGGACGGATAGTTTGATGCTGACGGAGTCACTGCGTATCGCACAAGTGATCTCGATTGTGTTGGTGGTTGTAGCCATTGCTTTAGTGGTCTATAGAAGGGTCAGCGGGCATGCTAACAAAAGATATTTAGATGCATAGGGAATATGTGTAAAGGGAGAGGGCATAGTGATAGTAAATTCGGTTAAAAAGGGACTTCTTTCAGGCTTGAATACAACTTGGTCTTTGGGGAAAGTGATATTTCCAGTCACTTTGATCGTCACTGTGCTTCAATATACGCCTGTATTGCCATTCATCATTAACTTGATAGCGCCTTTAATGAATCTCATCGGTCTTCCAGGGGACGCGGCAATTCCGCTTGTGTTAGGGAATTTCCTGAATTTATACGCGGCGATCGCTGGCATATTAACACTTGATTTGACTGTGAAAGAAGTTTTTATTATTGCTATGATGCTATCTTTTTCACATAATTTATTGATCGAGTCAGGTGTGGCGATGAAAACCGGTGTCAAGCTGTGGATCATCTTAACAGTACGGATCGGTCTTGCCCTATTATCAGCGATCGTCATCAATCTTGTCTGGCAGGGCGGATCTGAAATGGCCCAAGGAGTGGCTATCGGGGAGGCTGCAGAGATTAACGGAGCAGGTGCAATCCTCTTACATGGGGTTCTCCAGGCCCTTTCAGGCATCGGTCAGCTGGCGGTCATCGTTATTCCGCTCATGGTGGCGGTTCAAATCATGAAAGATTTAAAATGGCTGGAAGCCTTCTCGAAAGCCCTTGCTCCCTTCATGAAGGTCCTGGGGATGAAGCCGAATGCTTCCATGCCTTTCGTTACAGGCCTGACTCTAGGTTTGGCATATGGGGCGGGCGTAATGATTCAAGCCGCTAAAGAAGATAATGTTTCGAAGAAGGATATGACGATTGCGTTCATCTTTTTAGTTGCCTGCCATGCTGTTGTAGAAGACACACTGATTTTTATTCCGCTGGGGATTCCGGTCTTGCCGTTGTTGCTTATTCGGCTGCTCACTGCCATTGTTTTAACGATGGCCGTTGCGTATATATGGAATCGGACTGACAGGGTACAGAGAAAGGAAGCTGTAATATGAACAGTAAGATAACTACATTATTATTCGATCTTGATGGGACGTTGATCAATACAAATGAATTGATCATCGCCTCTTTTACGGAAACTTTAAATCACTTTTGTCCTGGAAAGTTCAATCGGGAAGATATCATTCCATTTATCGGACCGACTTTGGTCGATACTTTCTCTTCCATTGATCCAAAACGAGTGGATGAAATGATCGCTTACTATCGGGAGCATAATTGGAGGAACCATGATTTGCTTGTCACACAATTTGACGGGGTGTTCGAAACCATTCAAACGTTGAAGCAGAGCGGTTATAAGTTGGCAGTCGTTACGACAAAGAAGCGTGATGTCGTCGAAAAGGGCCTGCGTTTAAGCAAACTGGATCAATTCTTTGAAGTGGTGGTCACACTGGATGAAGTGGAAAAGGCAAAGCCCGACCCAGAGCCTTTGGTAAAAGCTTTAAATCAACTAGGTTCGGTTCCTGAAGAAGCGATCATGATTGGCGACAATTATCATGATATTATGGGCGGTAAAAATGCAGGAACAAAAACGGCGGGGGTCTCATGGTCCATTAAAGGCCGTGAATTCTTGGAAAGCTATCACCCTGATTATATGCTTGAGCAGATGGCGGATTTATTGAAT
Source organism: Peribacillus aracenensis (assembly GCF_025175645.1). Lineage (NCBI taxonomy): Bacteria > Bacillati > Bacillota > Bacilli > Caryophanales > Bacillaceae > Peribacillus > Peribacillus aracenensis. Next base: position 73,493 of record NZ_JANZMJ010000012.1, on the reverse strand, counting down.
ATCGTTGAGGTTGAAAAACTCACGGAGGCTAGAAAATGAGACGCACGTCCCGCTATCCAGTTGAAGGGGCTAATTCACTATGGCATGTATATAAGACCGTTCCATTCTGGAAAGTCGTAAAGAATTTTGTGGTGATACAGCTAGCGCGTTATACGCCTTTTCTGGGCATGAAGAATTGGCTATACAGGACTTTTTTACATATGAAAGTAGGAAAGCATACTTCGTTTGCATTGATGGTCATGCCGGATGTGATGTTTCCGGAGAAAATATCGGTTGGGATGAATACTGTCATTGGCTATAATACGACGATTCTTGCTCATGAATATTTGATTCATGAATATCGTTTAGGAGATGTAGTCATTGGTGATGAAGTATTGATTGGAGCCAATTCGACCATTCTTCCAGGACTTTCAATTGGTAATGGGGCGATTGTCTCTGCGGGGACGCTTGTCCATAAGGATGTTCCGGAGGGGGCTTTCGTCGGGGGAAATCCAATGAAGATCATATATACCAAAGAGGAAATGCTTGAGAGAGAGCAGCAAACTTCCTTATGAGAAAAAGGACTTGCCCATATATGCGGCAAGTCCTTTTTAATGGCATTTTGGGTATAACGGAGTCAGTTCATTCTTTAGATGCTCTATCACTTCGTTGATTGATACATTTTCCTGGTCCACCGTCGCTTCATACGTTTCTTTTAAAATTTGAAAAAACCTTTGCTGTGCCTGCTCATCCATGTTGAGCTTGTCCTCCTATCATCTATTAAAGATTTATGAAGAGGGGGCAGAACAACTTCAGCCCCGAATCTCATTTACCTATCTCCGATTTCAATAAATCGGCAACCAATACGTATCGTTCCGGTGCACTACCAATATATGAAAAAGGATAGCAGGTTGTTACTGTAAGTGTGGCTTTAGGCTTGGGAACGATCACGGTACGGTCATCTGCATCGACGATACGAACCTTCCTGACTTTATATGTAAACGTACCGGCTTCTGTCTTGGCAATCAGCAAGTCGCCCTCGCCGACATTACCCAGATCCCTGAAAATTGTATCCCGGTGACCGGATAAAACGGAATTATCCTTTTCGCCGGGGAGGACGGACCCCGCATAATGGCCGACGCCCTTTTCGAGTTCATCTTCGTCCGTTCCGTGATAAATTGGAAGTGTTGCCTCGATTTTTGGAATATAAAGCTCACCCATCAAATCACCTGTCTCCGGTCGTTGCTCATATAGTTCAAGCCCATCGGGAATATCAGATTTCAACTTCGGTTCGGGTAGCTTAGCCGTCGCTTCCGTTGTATCAGATTTATTCCATTTATATAGGGCATAGCCTTTTATCAGCGTATAGGCATTTGTCGTTGTAAAATAAAAACCTAAGGTTAAAATGCAAACAGCAGCGATAAGTAACGTTTTTTTCTTATGCCTGGATTGCCTATTTTTGCTCATCTTAATTAGTGAGTCTCGCTTTTCTGATTAATCCGAAAGCGATACCCATCAACACTAAACCGATTAAAGCGCCGAATAAGTAATTACCAGCCGTTTTAGGAAGCATTCCGCCTTTTTCCGTTTTATGATCAGGTTTTGTGGGTTTTTTCTTTTCCTTTTTTACCTCAACCACTTTAGAAATGACCTCAGTGGATTGTTTAATGTCATTACCGGTTTCTTTCACTAAATCGGAACCGATCATTTCACCTGTCAATGTAAAATCGAACAAAAAATTGCCGTTTAAATCATAAATGGAAACTAGTAAACTAGCATTCGTCAATTCCCTAAGTTGGAATAAAGCCTCAAGGGATAGGTTTTTCGTGACACCATCCTGAATTAAGGCGAATTTGGATTGAATTTGCAGCAAGCTTTGAAGATCATTATATATGGAAAGCAATTCTGCCACTTGTTCAGCAGATAATTCATCAATTGTTTCAAAATACTCGAGTTGATCCATCCTATCGGAGATCGCCATTAAACGAGCTTCAAAAGAAGGGTCTTCGACGATAGGCAAAAGGTGGTTCATGAATCTGTCGAGCTCTTCGTCTGTAAGGCCAATCTCAGTAAAGAGACCATCCATTAAATCGATGATCTCTTCATCATCATATTCCATCTCTTCCTCATCGTAATCCATTTCTAAATCGATGATATCCTCAATGTCGTAAATGAAATGGAAGGTATCGATGATCGATTCCCCCTCTTCCAGTTCGCCGTATTCTATTAATAATTCCGTAAGTTCCGCTTCTGTCATTTCATATTTTTTAAGTAGGTTCTGTATGGTCTTAGGAGTGACGGTCGGTCCTAATGTATCACGCAACTCTTCTACTGATTTCAGTTCATCCAATGATAAATCGTAATAGGATAAATACTCTTCCAATTCTTTTTGCGTCATTCTAACTTCGGTAAGGTATGCATTAAGTTCATCTTGGTTGATCTTAGTTGCCGCAAAACTCTTCGTTCCGCTTAAACCCAGTGAAAAAAGAATGATAACTGCCACAATAAACGAAAAATATTTCTTCATTACCAAATCCCCCTAAAAATTTCTAATATTACCAAACTCCTAAACATTATAAAACAGCTAAACCAAAAGGTATACATTAATAACAGAGAAAGGTTAAAAATAGGAAGAAATATTTGGGTGAAAAGGTACAACTCCTTCCGTTTGGACCTAAACCGATCATGAAGAATAACCAAGACTGCAAAGGTATTTGAAGTAATGAGATTAGGTATATTTCCCTTGACGTAAGGTGGGGGCAGGGGTAAACTATTAATAACTTCAACCTACTACCATATTAGCGAACTAAAGTGTATTAATCGATTATTGTGATTATTTATATTATTATGTCAGTTAATTTGATACTATTTTTATATGTTATCCGAAATTTGGATTTAAGTGTGAAACCTTGGAAAGATAAAGGGATAAGCAAAATTAGGAATGGGCACATCGGTTTTTGCCTATAGGCGGACCGATTGGATATAGATAGTAATCAAAATTTCAAAAGGATGTGCAGTCGTGACAAAGCCATTTATGTTTGAAAAACCGTTAGGCATGAGAGATACATTGCCGGTGCTGTATGAAACGAAAGTGTCGGCAAGAAATAAAATGAGTGATGAAATCAAGAAGTGGGGCTATCAATTTATTGAAACGCCTGCTTTGGAATATTATGAAACAATTGGCGATGCTTCGGCAATTTTGGATCAGCAGTTGTTTAAACTTCTTGATTCCCAGGGGCATACACTCGTACTCCGTCCCGAGATGACAGCTCCCATTGCACGGGTGGCAGCATCCAAACTGTTAAAACAGCAAATCCCGCTTCGTCTGGCCTATTCCGCGAATGTATATCGTGCACAGCAGCGTGAAGGGGGCAAGCCGGCAGAATTCGAACAGATTGGCATTGAATGTATCGGAAATAAGTCAATAAGTGCCGATGCTGAAATGATTGCCCTGCTTGCGGATGCTTTAAAGGCTGCAGGGCTTCAGGAATTTAAGATTTCCATTGGACATATCGGATTTCTGCAAGAATTTTTCTTAAGCATTCTAGGTACGGAGGAAAGAGCCTCTATATTAAGGAAGTTTTTGTATGAAAAAAATTATGTCGGTTATCGCGAGCATGTTAAATCACTGCCGCTTTCATCGATTGATAAGCAACGGCTTATCGAATTTACCTCATTAAGGGGCAGTGAAGGAACCCTGATCAAGGCGCTAGGGTTGGTTGAAAATAATAAAGGGCAAGATTCTTTGACTGAACTGAAGGAATTGTCTGCGCAGCTGAAAGAATTTGACGTTGAACAATATGTTAGCTTCGACTTAACGTTGGTCAGTCATATGAGTTATTACACGGGAACTTTATTTGAAGTGTATGCCGGACAAGTGGGTTCGCCAATCGGCAATGGCGGCCGGTATGATAATCTGCTTGCGAAATTCGGCTGGAATGCTTCGGCCACAGGTTTTGCAATCCGGGTGGATCGCCTTGCGGAAGCTCTTGGGGAGCCAATCCAGCCTGTCGCGCCAGAATGCATTTTATTCAGTCCCGAACGGAGATTGGAAGCAATACAATTTGCAAGAAAAAAACGCTCCGAAGGGAAATTGGTAACGATTCAAGATATTACGGTCGTCCAAAATGTCGATGCTTTTACACGGACATTTTCTGAAGTTCATTTATTCGTAGGGAATGGGGGGAATGGAAAAGATGAATAATAGCTTTTTAACGATTGCCATGCCGAAAGGGAGAATATTTGAAGAAGCGGCAGAGCTGTTAAGAAGAGCCGGTTTTCGTCTCCCTCCCGAGTTTGATGATTCCCGGAAATTGATCCTAGAAGTGGAAGAGGAGAATCTGCGTTTCATTTTAGCAAAACCGATGGATGTCGTAACATATGTGGAACACGGCGTCGCTGACATTGGAATTGCAGGGAAGGATGTCATGTTGGAAGAAGAACGTGATGTCTATGAGTTACTTGATTTGAAAATCAGTGCCTGCTACTTGGCAGTAGCTGGATTGCCTGGTACGAAAATAAGTGACATCGCCCCCAAAATAGCGAGTAAATACCCGAACGTTGCTTCCGGTTATTTTCGCGAGCAGGGGGAGCAAGTCGAGATTATAAAGTTGAATGGGTCTATTGAGCTAGCACCGTTAATCGGTTTAGCTGAACGAATCGTGGATATCGTTTCAACGGGACGGACATTGAAGGAAAATGGTCTTGTGGAATATGCAAAAATCGCCAATGTGACTTCGAGGCTGGTAGCAAACCCTGTCAGCTATCGAATTAAAGAAGCAAGGATTACCGAAATCGTGGAACGGCTAGCAGAAATTATTGAATAGTAAAGAATCGCTAATGAGGTGAAGGTATGAAAATAGAACGGTTTGCTGAAGGGATTTCACTGAAACGCTCGGTTGAGGCAGGTACTGCCGATCAAAGAAAAGCGGTTCAGGATATTATTTATGATGTCAGGAAAAGCGGAAACGCCGCTTTACATACCTATACCGAACGTTTCGATGGTGTCAGTCCAGGAGAATTACTTGTATCGCAACAGGAATTGGAAGAAGCGACGGCGACCTTGACTGCTGAGCAGCTTGATATTATTCAAGAAGCTGCAAATAACATTCGAATGTTTCACGAGAAACAAATTCGAAATTCATGGTTTACGACTGATGATACAGGAACGATGCTAGGACAAAAATTGACACCGCTTGATGCTGTAGGTGTTTATGTACCTGGAGGCACAGCGGCATATCCTTCGTCGGTATTGATGAATGTGTTGCCTGCGAAGGCCGCGGGGGTGGAACGGATCGTCATGGTTTCCCCTCCAGGAAAAGACGGGAAATTATCGCCAGCGGTCTTGGCAGCTGCCAAAATTGCCGGGGTCAAGGAAATCTATAAAGTTGGCGGGGCCCAGGCCATAGCTGCTCTCGCTTATGGGACGGAAACAATTAAGAAAGTGGATAAAATAGTGGGTCCGGGAAATATTTATGTGGCGTTAGCGAAGCGCGAAGTATTCGGGGATGTTGCCATTGATATGATAGCCGGTCCAAGTGAAATAGCGATATTGGCGGACGAATCGGCCATTGCTGCAGAAGTTGCGGCAGATTTGCTATCACAGGCGGAGCATGATGCACGAGCATGCAGTGTTTTGGTGACGACGTCAACGTCTCTTGCAGAAGAAGTGGAAGCTGAAGTGACCAAGCAGGTGGCGTTACTTCCACGCCATGATATTGCTGCAGCATCCATAAGGGATTACGGACGGATCGTCGTATGCGGGAATATGGCAGAAGCGGTTGAAGCAATTAATGAACTTGCACCGGAACATTTGGAAATTTTGGCCAAAGATGCACTTGAAATCATGGCTAAAATCCGCCATGCCGGGGCAATCTTCATTGGACGCTTTAGTTCGGAGCCCGTCGGGGATTACTTTGCAGGTCCCAATCATGTGTTGCCTACCAATGGAACCGCCCGTTTTTCCAGCCCGCTGAATGTGGATGATTTTCAAAAGAAATCGAGCATCATCATGTATAGTGAAACGGCCTTCCGCAAAAATGCAGAAAAAATCGCTGCATTTGCCCGGATGGAAGGACTCGAGGCTCACGCCCGTGCCATTGAATCACGTGGTGTGAATGAATCCGGGAAAAAGTCCTGAATTATAAAATAAGTGAAATCACTGATATAAAGACTTTTGACATGCTTTTACATCTTGGGAATTGAGGGGGAGTTGTAATGGAACGTTTTGCTAGTGTGGAGCGAAAGACGAATGAAACGGAAATAAGCTTGAAATTTGGTGTGGATGGGGAAGGTAATTCCTCCATTAAGACGGGCGTTCCGTTCATGACGCATATGCTGGATTTGTTCACCAAACACGGGAAGTTTGATTTGACTGTAGATGCAAACGGAGATACAGACGTGGATGATCATCATACAACTGAAGATATTGGCATTTGCTTAGGGCAGACGTTATTGGAGGCCCTTGGAGACAAGCGCGGGATAAAACGTTACGGAAATGCCTTCGTACCTATGGATGAAGCACTCGCCCAGGTTGTCATCGACTTAAGCAATCGTCCGCATCTGGAGTTCCGGGCTGAGTTTCCTTCGCAAAAGGTCGGTACTTTCGATACTGAACTGGTGCACGAGTTTCTTTGGAAATTCGCTCTTGAAGCCAGGATGAATCTGCATGTAGTCGTTCATTACGGACACAACACACACCATATGATCGAAGCGATATTCAAAGCGCTTGGACGTGCATTGGATGAAGCTACGACCATCGATCCGCGTGTAAAGGGCATCCCTTCGACGAAAGGAATGTTGTAAATGATCGGGATCGTCGATTATGGCATGGGGAATTTATTTTCCGTAAGTAAAGGGCTGGAGCGCCTTGGTGCCGATTCTTTCATTTCCGATGACCCAAAAGAACTTTCAAAGTCGAATGGGATCATTCTTCCCGGCGTGGGCTCTTTCAGGGATGCCATGAGTCTCTTGGAAAAACAAAAGCTTGATGAATTCCTGAAGGAATATGTAGCCGATGGAGGTTATCTTTTAGGCATCTGCCTTGGTATGCAGCTTCTCTTTGATGAAAGCGAGGAAAATGGACCTGCAAAAGGATTATCCCTCATCCCAGGTAAAGTCGTTCGTTTCAAAGGTGTGGATGCGGATGACCAGGCTTATAAAGTGCCGCACATGGGCTGGAATCGTCTTGAATTTAAACAGGCGTCACCAGTGAATGAGGGACTGGAAGAGGAACATGTTTATTTCGTCCATTCTTACTATGTCGATACGGATGAATCATTCGTTACCGCTTCGGCGACGTACGATGTGGAAGTGCCGGCGATCGTCGGTAAAGGGAATGTTTTCGGCATGCAGTTCCATCCGGAAAAAAGCGGGAAGATGGGCATGTCACTCTTGAAAAATTATCTGTCACTAGTAGAAGGGAAGGAAGAAGCATGAGCAACTTTACTATTTACCCGGCGATTGATATGCGCGGAGGCAAGTGCGTCCGCTTAATCCAGGGAGATTACAATCAGGAAACCGTTTATGGCGATTCCCCCTTCGATATGGCTAAAAGCTTTGCGGACCAAGGAGCCGATTGGATACATATGGTCGACCTTGACGGAGCCAAAGAGGGAGTGCGCATTAATGATTCATACGTAATAAAGGCTGCAAGTGAGTTAGGGGCACGCATTCAAATCGGCGGCGGTATCCGTACGGAACGGGATATAGCCCATTACCTGGATAATGGAGTGGAACGGGTCATTTTAGGCAGCACGGCCGTTTCAGACCCTGATTTCACTAAAGATATGATTAGGAAATATGGAGGCCACATCGCAATCGGGATCGATGCGAAAGATGGCAAGGTTGCCACTCATGGTTGGCTTCAAACTTCTGGAACCCTTGCGATAGATCTTGGCAAATTACTGGCCGATGCTGGTGCAGAGACCTTTATCGTGACCGATATTGCGACGGACGGCATGCTTTCAGGTCCGAATGTGAAAGGCATATTGGCCATGGCGGAGGCAACTGGTAAAAACGTGATCGCTTCGGGAGGCATTAGTTCACTCGAAGACCTTGTCACCCTCAGAGAGTATGAAGCCCAAGGCATTGCAGGGGCAATCATTGGCAAGGCACTTTATACCAATCGCTTTACTGTAGAAGAAGCACTAGAAAAGGTGCGTGGTTAAATGCTCACTAAACGAATTATTCCATGTCTCGATGTAAAGGATGGGCGCGTAGTCAAAGGTATACAATTTGTGTCCCTTAGGGATGCTGGAGATCCGGTCGAACTTGCATCCTTTTACGATCAAGAAGGTGCCGATGAGCTTGTCTTCCTGGATATTTCCGCATCACATGAAGGCAGGGAAACGATCGTCGACGTCGTTCAAGCGGTAGCGGGCAGCTTGGCAATCCCGTTCACGGTGGGCGGCGGCATTAATTCATTGGCGGATATGAAGAAAATCTTACGAGCAGGTGCCGATAAGGTATCCTTAAATACAGCAGCCATCCTGCGCCCTGATTTAATAAATGAAGGTGCTGATTATTTTGGTTCCCAATGTATCGTTGTCGCCATAGACGCCCGATATGACGAAGAGCTTGGGTCATGGCGCGTATATACCCACGGCGGCCGGAAACCGACTGAATGGGAAGTGGTCAAGTGGGCAAAAGAGGCCGTAATCCGCGGTGCAGGTGAAATTTTATTGACAAGCATGGATTGTGACGGCGAGAAAAAAGGGTTTAATATCGCTTTGACAAAAGCGGTATCTGAAGCCGTTTCAGTGCCGGTCATCGCCTCAGGCGGGGCTGGTAACGCCGAGCATTTCCAGGAAGCCTTCCAAGAAGGTAAAGCCGACGCAGCATTAGCCGCATCGATTTTTCATTATAAAGAAACATCCGTCAAAGAAGTCAAAGCGTTTCTCAAACAACAAGGAGTGGTTGTACGATGAATCTTGAAACTATTAAATACGACGAAAAAGGCCTGGTACCGGCAATTATTCAAGATGCAGGAACCGGCGAAGTGCTGACACTTGCTTACATGAACCAAGAATCGCTGCAATTGTCGATTGAAAAAGGTGAAACGGTCTTCTTCAGCCGTTCGCGCAATGAATTATGGCATAAAGGGGCGACCAGCGGCAATACCCAGAAAATCATCGAGATGAAGTATGACTGCGATCAAGATGCATTGGTCGTTCGGGTCGTTCCTGCAGGTCCTGCATGCCATACAGGGGCAACAAGCTGTTTTAATGAAACGGTTTACCAAAACAGTGAAGCTGGACAAGACGTGAAGGCGAATGTGACTTTCTTGACGGAATTGGAAAGATTGATTGAAAAAAGAAAATCGGAAATGCCTGAAGGTTCATATACTACCTACTTATTCGATAAGGGCGTTGATAAGATCCTGAAAAAAGTCGGTGAAGAAGCGGCAGAAGTGATCATTGCAGCTAAGAACCGGGATGCAGAGGAACTTTCGATGGAAAGTGCGGATCTCCTCTATCACTTATTCGTTCTTCTTCGGGAGCAGGAGTTGCCTTTCCAAGCAGTGCTTGATGTATTGAAGGCTAGACATGCCGATAAGGACGAACCGAAAGAAACCGAATGAATGGTGATCGCCCTCCGTCAATTGAAGGGCTCAGACTGAAGACAAACTCGATGAAAATCAAGTTTGTCTTCAGTTTTTTTATGAGTTGTACCTTTGGACGTTGATTTCCGTTCCAGGCACTCGCTTTCCGCGGGCGGTCCGGGAGCCTCCTCGGCCTGTGCCTGCGGGGTCTCCCCTAGACGCGTCTTTCCCGCAGGGGTCTCGCACCTTCCTCTCCAATCCACTTCAGCTACAAAATTTTGGTGAAAACCATACCTGAGATTTGAAGGTGTTGCTTTGTTCGGGACTATTATGATGAAAGAAAATTCCCATTTGGCTGGGGATATAATTCCGATTTTTTTCTTAAAGAAATCATGGTAATTAACGTTTTCCATTTTCTTGAATTGTTCGGCAAATTTTCTCCAATATGTTATAATACTATGGTTAATCAACTTGTAGATGGAGGATTACATGAGTAAAGACTCTAAATTTGGCCAACAGGCACAAATTCTAACTTTTCACCCAACAGGTGAGTATTATTTCACCAAGGGTTTAAAAGCTTATCATAGACGAGAATTACCTAAATCAAAAAAATACCTGGAACGTGCGCTGGAACTTGAACCTGCTGAGCCGATGATAGCTTGTCAATTGGCAATCACCTGCTCGGAAATCGGTGAATATAATTATTCAAACAACCTATTGGAGAACATCTTGGATGTGATGGATCCCTACATGTCGGAATGTCATTACTTCCTGGCGAATAATTATGCCCACTTAGGCATGTTCAAGGAGGCTTATCGTCACGCCAGTGCTTATCTTGATAAAGAAGAAGACGGGGAGTTCAGCGATGACGCAGAGGATCTGCTTGAACTGATAACTTTTGAGTCGGATGAATCCGAAGAAAACCCCTTTAAGCATGATGGGCTCATTACCAAACAGGAACAAGCCCGTGAGTACCTGGAATCAGGCAATTTCCCGAAGGCAATCGAAGTCCTGAAAGAAACGATTGCAGAGTACAAGGATTACTGGTCCGCTTATAATAACCTGGCACTTGCCTATTTCTATCTTGGTCAAGTAAATGAAGCCTTTGAAACACTTGATGAGGTATTGGAAAAAAGTCCGGGAAACCTGCATGCGCTTTGTAACCTTGTCGTTTTTCATCATTATCAACAGGATGAAGCAAAGGTTGAAGAGCTCATACAGATGCTGGAGAAGATTCGGCCGATGCTATCCGAACATCGTTTCAAGCTTGGAGCGACCTTCGCTTTGATCGGAAACTATGCTTCTGCATATAAATGGCTGAAAGGACTCCAAAAGCAAGGGTTCGAGGGAGATGGAACCTTCTACTATTGGCTTACCATTTCCGCTTACCACTTAGGCCATGAACAGTCTGCCAAAAAGGCATGGAAAAAAGTCGTGGAAATGAACCCGGAAAAGGAAGGCATGGAGCCTTGGGGAGATATGAATGCCACTTCAGATGGTTTTGAACATCATTTTCCTTCTATTACAAAAAGGCTGGAAAGTGAATTCATCGAGGAAAGGCTGTTTGCCATTTTCCTTCTGAAACATTCGGTTCATAAACAGAAGCTATTGAAAAACCAGGTCCTTAACCTAAATCAGAATTTCACTGATTTGGAACGTGATTATGCCGAACTTGTTCAAGTTCCTGCTAAAGATCGCCAATTAACACCGATTGATTTTGCCGATCGTACAGCCGAGTTATTATATCGGCATTTCCAACCAATACAATTAAATGAAGCCGGGCTCTATTTAATGTGGTTTTCCGTCTTCATCGAAGCGGTGAAATCCGAGCAGAAGTTAAATAATCCAGCAGGCTGGGCATCTGCTGTGGAGTACGTGTGGAATCAGCTTAAAAATGAGAAGGTGAGCAAACAGGCAATAGCAGACAAACATTTCATATCGGTGTCCACCTTATCGAAGTACGTGAAGTTGGTTGAAAACTTACTGGGATGAGCAAATATTTGGACGAAAAATTATTTGTTATATAGGATAATAGGTAGGGAACACTAACTCGTAGTGAAGGTTCCATTTGTAATGGAATATGGAGGAGTGAAGACATGTCTGAAAAAATTTATGACGTTGTTATTATTGGAGCTGGTCCTGCAGGGATGACGGCTGCTGTCTATACATCACGTGCGAACCTCTCAACATTGATGTTGGAACGCGGAGTACCGGGCGGGCAAATGGCAAATACTGAAGAAGTGGAAAATTATCCTGGATTCGACACGATACTCGGACCTGAACTTTCAACGAAAATGTTTGACCATGCAAAGAAATTCGGTGCGGAGTATGCCTATGGGGATGTTAAGGAAATCATTGACGGTGAAGAGTATAAAACGATCAAATCCGGTTCCAAGGAATTCAAAGCACGTTCAATCATCATTTCATCTGGTGCCGAATACAAGAAAATCGGCGTTCCAGGCGAAAAAGAATTGGGCGGCCGCGGTGTATCGTATTGTGCAGTTTGTGATGGAGCTTTCTTCAAGCAAAAAGAACTGTTCGTTATCGGCGGTGGAGACTCTGCTGTTGAAGAGGGTGTGTACTTAACCCGTTTCGCCTCAAAAGTGACGATCGTACACAGACGTGACGAACTTCGTGCTCAAAAGATTCTTCAAGATCGTGCATTTGCCAATGAAAAAATTGACTTCATCTGGAATCATACTTTGAAGGAAATCAATGAAAAAGGCGGCAAAGTCGGCGGTGTCACTCTAGTTTCCACTGAAAACGGAGAAGAGACAGTGATGGACGCAGACGGTGTATTCATTTATATCGGAATGCTTCCGCTAACTAAACCATTTGAGGACCTGGGCATCTTGAACTCCACAGGCTATATTGAAACGAATGATCGGATGGAAACACGCGTCCCTGGTATTTTTGCTGCTGGTGACGTTCGTGAAAAAACATTGCGCCAAATCGTCACAGCTACAGGCGATGGAAGCATTGCCGCTCAATCCGCTCAGCATTTTGTTGAGGAGCTTCAAGAAAAATTGCAGCCAAAGGCTTGATTTTCAAGAATATATAATCGTAATTCCGTTTTAACGACGTTGTAACACGCATGAAATAATTATTGGGTATAGTATGGGTAGAAGTTGACCCCCTTTAATTATAAACGTTTAAGGACACAGAATGAGTTTCTGTGTCTTTTTTTTGTTTTCCTGCTTTGAGACTATATCTTTGGTTCCAATTTTTAGGTGGTATTTAATGTGAAATAAGCTAGCCCTTTGCATTTAGGCAGCGAAAGTGGAGAAGAATAGGAGTTAAGCAGGATAAAGGCTTACCTATGTGATTCTTTGCGAATGAATATTCCCCCAATGCAGGAAGTTTACTTTATTGTTAGCTCATTTCAAAAATAGTATAATGATAAGATATACTAAACATAATCTTTCATAATGGTAAGAAGATGAAAAATACAACTTGTTTGAACTATTAGCATTTGTAAATCGCCAAATGGATATCTAGCGGCGGTTTAAGGATATAAACTGAATCTCTTCAACATGGGGGGGGAAGGTTTCTATAGTCGAGCAGAGCCAATTGAGGTGAAGAACGTGCAACGTGTCACAAACTGTGTATTGATAAAAGATAATCAAATCCTCTTATTGAAAAAGCCTAGACGCGGATGGTGGGTAGCTCCAGGCGGCAAGATGGAACCTGGGGAATCTGTACGCGATGCTTGCATTAGGGAATATCGCGAAGAAACGGGTGTTTATTTAAAAAACCCTTCCATCAAAGGTATTTTCACCTTCATTATGAAGGACGGAGATAAAGTTTTGTCAGAATGGATGATGTTCACTTTCTTTGCAACGGATTCCGATGGTGTAAATGTGGATGTTTGTGAAGAAGGGGAGCTTAGCTGGCATCCGGTTGAAGATGTTAAAAAGCTGATGATGGCCGAAGGTGATTTTCACATCCTTGACTATATGGTTCATGGAAGTGGGATCATCTATGGAACATTTACCTATACGCCTGAATTTAAGCTGCTTTCTTACCGATTGGATCCAGGTTAATTTTTAAATATAAAAAAAGATATACATGGGGGCGGAGAAACTATGAGTACAGGGCAGATGAGTGAAACGCAATTGGTCATCATTACCGGAATGTCCGGAGCGGGTAAGACAGTGGCGGTTCAAAGTTTTGAAGACCTCGGCTTTTTTTGCGTCGATAATTTGCCGCCCACGTTATTGCCAAAGTTTTTGGAGTTAATGAAGGACTCCGGGAATAAGATGAATAAAGTGGCCCTTGTCATGGATTTAAGGGGGAGGGAGTTTTTTGATTCCTTATTTCTTGCACTGGATAATTTAACGGATACAGCTGCAGTATCACCAAGAATCCTTTTTCTTGATGCTGATGATGATTCCCTGGTACGCAGATATAAGGAAACGAGAAGGACCCACCCACTTGCTCCATTAGGACGGCCATTGGAAGGCATTAAAATGGAACGGGAACTTTTGGACGAATTGAAGGGAAGGGCTCAATTGATCTTTAATACTTCCCAACTGAAACCGCGCGAATTGAGGGAGAAAATCGCTTCGGAATTTTCTGCCGATAAAAGTGTCGGCTTTACAGTCAATGTCATGTCGTTCGGGTTCAAGCATGGCCTGCCCATAGATGCCGACCTAGTGTTTGATGTACGTTTCCTGCCAAATCCATATTATATTGACCATATGAGACCAAGGACTGGCTTGGAACAGGAAGTGTCGAGTTACGTTTTAAAATGGAGCGAGACGCAAAAATTCTTGGAAAAAGTGACCGATCTGCTTGCATTCATGCTTCCATATTATAAACGTGAAGGGAAGGCACAGCTTGTTGTTGCGATTGGTTGTACAGGCGGTCAGCACCGTTCGGTAGCGCTGACGGAGTATATTTCAAACCACTTCAAAAAAGATTACAGGGTTCAAGTATCACATCGCGATATCGAGAAAAGTAAGGGGAAAGCAGATGTTAAATAATAAGAAACAACCTAAGGTTGTGATCATTGGAGGGGGAACCGGCCTGCCCGTTTTGCTGAGAGGGTTAAAGAAGCATCCAGTGGATATTACGGCAATCGTTACGGTAGCTGATGATGGTGGCAGTTCAGGCCGCCTTCGCGAGGATATGGATATCCCCGCTCCGGGTGATATTCGTAACGTGCTGGCTGCATTATCGGATGTAGAGCCCCTTGTTGAACAAATGTTTCAACATCGCTTTCAGAGTAAAAATGAGTTGTCCGGTCATTCGCTGGGGAATTTGATACTGGCGGCAATGACTTCGTTGACAGGCGATTTCGTCCATGCGATCCAGGAAATGAGCAAATTCCTTAATGTCCGAGGTAAAGTGCTTCCGGCTGCCAACCAAAGTGTGGTTCTCCATGCGGAGATGGATGACGGAACGATTGTTACAGGAGAATCCAAGATCCCCTTCTCAGGAAAGAAAATAAAAAAAGTTTTTCTGTCTCCTCATCATATAAAGCCGCTCAGTGAAACTCTCCAGGAAATCAAGCAGGCAGATCTTATTGTCATAGGTCCAGGAAGTCTATATACTAGCATTCTGCCTAACTTACTTGTCCCTGGCCTAGGAGAAGAGGTTGCCCGTTCCAAGGCTAAAAAGGTGTACATTTGCAATTTGATGACACAAGCCGGCGAGACGCTGGATTATAGTGCGAGCGATCATATAAAAGCGATATATGACCATATGGGGAATGCATATATTGACAGGATACTTGTTAACAATGAAGAAATACCAACCGAGATTCAGCAACGCTATCAGGCTGAATATGCCAAACCGGTCATGTATGATGTGGAAAGTTTAAAACGGATGGGTCTTGAAATCATACAAGAACGCATTTTCAGCTATGAGGGGAATGTAATACGCCATGACACGAAAAAAGTGGCGGATTTGCTTTATAACATGCTTATAAATGAAACTAAAAGCCCCATAATACCGTAGATATAAGCGGGGCCGGTTTTTTGATTGATAAAAATAGATTACCTGCGTTCGATTGGGGGTGAAATGGATGTCTTTTGCTTCAGAAACGAAAAAAGAGCTTACTACATTAGAGGGAAAGGATTGCTGCGGTAAGGCGGAATTGTGTGCGCTTATCCGGATGAACGGATCCCTTTCATTTTCTAATCGGAAGCTTGTTGTGGATATTCAAACTGAAAATGCTGCGATTGCCAGAAGGATTTATACGCTGCTGAAAAAAAGTTATGAGGTCCAGGTCGAGCTGTTGGTCCGTAAAAAGATGAAGCTTAAAAAGAATAATGTATATATTGTAAGGATGTCATCCGGAGGGCAGCGGGTTTTAACCGATTTGGAAATTTTAGGCGATGGCTTTGAAATTCTCCATGATATATCCGATACTATTGTTGGGAAGAAATGCTGTAAGCGTTCTTATCTGAGAGGTGCATTTCTTGCGGGGGGTTCGGTAAATAATCCGGAAACGTCTTCCTATCACCTCGAGATTTTCTCACTTTATAAAGAGCACAATGATGCCCTATGTGAGCTAATGAATAAGTTTGGCTTGAAGGCCAAGACACTTGAACGCAAGAAAGGGTACATCATTTATTTGAAAGAAGCCGAAAAAATTGCCGAGTTTTTAAGCATAGTTGGCGCCCATTCAGCTTTATTAAGGTTCGAGGATGTACGGATTGTCCGTGATATGCGTAATTCAGTGAATCGGCTTGTGAATTGTGAAACAGCCAATTTGAACAAAACGATCGGGGCCTCATTGCGCCAGGTCGAAAATATCCATTATATCGAGGATACGGTAGGGCTAAGCATATTACCGGATAAGCTTCGGGAAATTGCGGAGCTTAGGATAGCGTTTCAGGATATAACCTTAAAGGAACTTGGGGAAATGGTATCCGGGGGAACCATCAGTAAGTCCGGGATTAATCACCGATTACGAAAGATTGATGAAATAGCTGACAGACTCCGTGGGGGAGAGGCTATTGCTGCGAAAAAATAAAGCTAACAGGGGAGATCAAGATGGTGGAAAAACAAGTTGAGGTAAAATTGAAGACGGGTTTGCAAGCGCGGCCGGCGGCTCTTTTTGTACAAGAAGCTAACCGCTTTCATTCAGATGTTTTTCTTGAAAAAGAAGGAAAGAAAGTGAATGCAAAAAGTATAATGGGGTTAATGAGCCTTGCCATCAGTTCTGGCGTGTCCGTGAAGTTGATCGTCGAAGGACGCGATGAAAAAGAAGCGTTAGAGGCATTGGAAGAGTTCGTTCAGCAAGAGGGTTAAAAGAAAAGGATGCCTAAAAGTGCATCCTTTTCTTTTATCATGTAAAAAGGCTCCGGAAGTCGCTTGAGGCGATCTCCGGAGCCTTTTGTTGCATAATCATTTAGAGTCTTTTTTGTCATCAAGGATGCTGCGCGTAATGACTTTGTCAATCAAGCCATATTCAAGTGCTCTTTCGGAAGTCATGAAGTTATCACGCTCCGTATCTCTTTGAAGGACTTCAATAGGCTGACCAGTACGTTCTGCCAGGATTTGGTTCAGTTTATCTTTCAAGTGAAGGATACGGCGGGCAGCAATTTCAATTTCCGTAGCTTGACCTTGAGCTCCTCCAAGCGGTTGGTGAATCATGACTTCACTGTTTGGCAACGCATAACGTTTGCCTTTTTCGCCAGCAGCCAATAAGAAAGCGCCCATGGAAGCGGCCATACCGATGCATACTGTGGATACATTTGGTTTGATATATTGCATAGTATCGTAAATGGCCATACCGGAAGTGATGCTTCCGCCAGGGCTGTTGATGTATAGAGTGATATCTTTTTCAGGATTTTCTGCTTCTAAAAATAGTAATTGAGCAACAATAGAGTTGGAAACATTATCGTCAATTGCACTTCCTAGCATAATGATCCGGTCTTTTAATAAACGGGAGTAAATATCGTAGGCACGCTCCCCACGACTTGTTTGTTCGATAACTGTAGGAATTAAATTCATGTTCATTTCCTCCTTCGATTAAGAGAATCATTTAAATTCTTTATGTATGTATGATACACTTTTTGGTCAATTTAGGTCAAACAAAACAAACCCTATAATGAATAATTTGTTCGACAATTTTCTGGCTAAGGCTCCTTCCCGATAGATTACTTTATCTATTATGCCGCACAGGGATGAATTTCCATATTACCCATAATACCCAAAAGCCGAAGTTTTAAACCTGATAACCCTTGCAAAGAAGGGGATTCTATCATATAATGAAGTCTGTTGAAAAATATTTTCTATTACGCCCTCGTAGTGCAACGGATAGAACGCAAGCCTCCGAAGCTTGAAATGCAGGTTCGATTCCTGCCGAGGGCATTACCAATCTTCTGCTTAATAAAGTGGGGGATTTTTTATTGGGCATTTTTAAGCGGTTCCCTAAGATTTTTGGCGAATTCGCTCGTTTTCCGTAATATTCCATCGAATCCTGTACTGTCATTCCCGTCTTGAAAATATTCGCCCGCACTATTGAAAAATGGTGATTTTTCAATAAAAGTAGTTGTTAAATTTGCATTTCTAACATATAGTATTTAAAACAAATAAACTATTCAGAAAAAAATCGTAAGCGTTTTCATGGGTTTTTGTGTAGAATTTTCTCCTGATAATGTAAAATGGAGTAGGGGAGGGATGAATCGATGAGTATGAATATGAAAGCAGGACTTTTTCAACAGCAAACATTAAAGATGGCAATGACCCAGGAGCTTATGCAAGCTATTACATTGCTGCAATACTCCTCGCAGGAGCTATCGGCTTTTTTAGAAAATAAAATGGTGGAGAATCCATTACTGTCCATAGATCAGCCAACAGCTTCTTTATTTCAGCCAACTTTTGACCGGAAAAAGGGTAAACGGACTCTTAAAAATACGTATGATGCCAATTATTGGATTGAACAGATCAGTGAAGATACTTTATCGCTTGAACAGCATATCATGTCCCAGGTGAATCACCAGCAGTTTTCAGGTGAGCAGCAGAAGGCAATGCTGCTATTAATTCATAACCTTGATGAAAACGGTTACTTAAGGACACAGCTGGATGATATATGCGTCCCAGGCATATCTCCGGCCGCTTTGGAAGAGAGTCTCTCGTTCTTACAGGAACTCGAGCCGCATGGCATTGGGGCGAGAAACCTTCAAGAATGCCTTTTGCTTCAGGTGAAAGCAGAAGGGGAGAACCTGCTGGCGGAATCGATCATAGAAAATCATTTCCTCGATTTTGCTGAAAAGCGCTGGAAAGACCTAAGTAAGAAAATCGGTGTTACAATGAAGGAGATTCAAGAAGTCTTTGATTATGTCCAGACGTTGAACCCGCGTCCGGCTTCACTCTTTTTTCAGGAAAAGCCTTCT
Source organism: Peribacillus aracenensis (assembly GCF_025175645.1). Lineage (NCBI taxonomy): Bacteria > Bacillati > Bacillota > Bacilli > Caryophanales > Bacillaceae > Peribacillus > Peribacillus aracenensis. The sequence goes on along the minus strand of NZ_JANZMJ010000012.1, from coordinate 54,623 downwards.
TATATAGTGCCGGATGTTGTCGTGGAAGTTCGGGATGGCATGCTGCTTGTCGGGAATTATGATGGTAACACACCCAATCTTAATGTGGATAAAGGGTATTTAAACCGAATGAAGAGCCATAAGGATCAGGGAGTCCAACGGTTTATCCAGGATAAGTGGCAGGAATACCAATGGATCTCCAGAGGAATCCAACAAAGAAAGGAAACTATATTGAAGGTCATTCAGTGCATCGTCGAAAAACAGCCGGCGTGCTTTCATCATGGCCTGAACTATTTGAAGCCGATGACGATGAAAGAAATAGCTGACGAACTTGGTATACATGAGTCCACAGTAAGCCGGGCGGTTAAAGGGAAATACGTTCAGACACCATTTGGCACGATAGAGATGCGGATATTTTTCACCACTTCTTTACAATCAGTTGGCCTTGATGAGGATATGTCGGGCATGCAAGCAAAAAAGAGCCTGCAGGCAGCCATCAATGGGGAAAATAAACAAAAGCCGCTTTCGGATCAAGATCTGGCAGAACGGTTGAAAGAAGAGCATGGAATTATCCTGGCACGCCGAACCGTTGCCAAATACCGGGAACAATTAGGGATCCCTTCTTCATCTAAACGAAAAAGATATGATTGAAAAGGATGAGTGGTTTGGAATCAAATGCGTTTGTTTTATATAGTAGGGATAAATGCCCGTTATGTGATAAAGCCAAGCAGGTACTTGATGAAGTGAAGGCGGAGTCGGGCATAGGCTATAAGGAAATAGATATCCATACCGATGATGATTTGCTAGAGAAATTCGGGCTGATGATTCCTGTCGTAGAATGGAAAGATGATATCGTTCAATTTGGAAATGTTGATAAATCAGCTCTAAATAGGCTTTTGGAAAAATAATTTTTCAAATCATTTGAAGAAACATTCCGTTCCTGCTAGAATAAAATATGTAGCAGGAATATTTTTTTGTTTTAAGTGGGACAAAAAATGACTACGCGGGACAATAAATGTCCAACTTAACTTTTTAGGAGTTTTAGATATGCGTACATTACTCGAGGTACAAAGAAAATTATTACCAGATTTCCTTCTGGTTATGCAAAAAAGATATGATATCCTGCGTTATATCAAAATGATGCAGCCGGTTGGAAGGCGCAGTCTGTCCGTGAGCCTTAATTTGACAGAACGGACGCTTAGAGGCGAGGTTGATTTTCTGAAAAGTCAGAACCTGGTTAACATATTCAGCTCTGGCATGACGCTGACTGATGAAGGGATTGAAATCCTGGATAAGTTAGAAGGAATAATGCGTGAAGTAATGGGTATAGACATAATGGAACGGCAATTGCAGGATTTGTTACAAGTGGATGAGGTCATTATCGTCTCAGGAAATTGTGATGAGACCCCATGGGTGAAAAAAGAATTGGGTAAAGCTTGTGCAAACCGTATGAAACGGGAATGGAACTCAAAGAATATCATTGCGGTTACTGGCGGATCGACAATGGCCGAAGTGGCCAATTCGTTGTCTCCTGATGAAGCGTCGAAGAAATTGATATTTGTCCCTGCCCGCGGGGGAATCGGTGAAGCAGTGCAGAATCAGGCCAATACGATTGTCGAAAAAATGGCACAGAAGGCACAGGCTTCATACAGAGTGCTATATGTACCCGATCAATTAAGCGGTGAGGTTTATGCTTCGTTTCAGAAGGAACCTGCAATTAAAGAAGTGATTTCCCAAATTAAATCTGCCGATATGATCATTCATGGAATCGGTGATGCCATGGCGATGGCAGAGAGAAGAAATTCTTCGCCAGAAATGTTAAAGAAGCTGTTAGATGGAAATGCTGTAGGAGAGGCATTCGGTTATTACTACGATGAAAACGGCAAAGTTGTTCATAAAGTTTTGACAGTCGGCATTCAGTTAGATGATCTTAGCCCTGAAAAGCGAGTGATAACTGTGGCAGGTGGTAAAACTAAAGCAAAGGCTATCCGCTCCTACATGAAAGGCGCACCTTCATCAACCGTTTTGATCACGGATGAAGCGGCGGCACAAGAGTTAATTCAGGGGAATTACACCCCTTAATATATTTGCGAACTTAAAAGGAGGAATTTTTCATGGCAGTAAAAGTTGGTATTAATGGTTTTGGACGTATTGGACGTAATGTATTCCGTGCAGCATTGAGTAATCCTGGGGTAGAGATTGTTGCTATTAACGACTTAACGGATGCTAATATGTTAGCGCACCTTCTTCAATACGATACAATTCATGGATCTCTTAATGAAAAAGTAACAGTTGATGGGGATTACCTTGTTGTTGATGGTCACAAAGTAAAAGTATTGGCTGAACGTGATCCTGCACAATTAGCATGGGGTGAACTAGGAGTAGAAGTAGTTGTAGAATCTACGGGACGTTTCACAAAACGTGCAGATGCAGCTAAGCATTTAGAAGCGGGCGCGAAAAAAGTAATCATCTCTGCTCCTGCATCTGATGAAGATATCACGATTGTCATGGGTGTAAATGAAGACAAATATGATGCAGCAAACCACCATGTAATCTCTAATGCTTCTTGTACAACGAACTGCTTGGCTCCATTTGCTAAAGTGCTTCATGAACAATTCGGAATCAAACGCGGTATGATGACTACAGTTCACTCTTATACAAATGATCAGCAAATCCTTGATTTGCCTCATAAAGATTACCGCCGTGCACGTGCAGCTGCCGAGAATATCATTCCTACAACAACTGGGGCAGCAAAAGCTGTTGCACTTGTCCTTCCTGAACTTAAAGGGAAGTTGAATGGTATGGCAATGCGCGTACCTACTCCAAACGTGTCTGTTGTCGACCTTGTTGCAGAGCTTGAAAAAGACACAACAGTTGAAGAAGTTAATGCAGCATTCAAAAAGGCTTCTGAAGGCGAATTGAAAGGAATCCTTGAGTACAGCGAACTTCCGCTAGTATCAACTGACTATAACGGTAACCCATCATCATCTACAATTGATGCCCTTTCCACAATGGTAATGGAAGGAAACATGGTTAAAGTATTATCTTGGTATGATAATGAAACAGGATATTCTAGCCGTGTTGTTGATTTGATCGACTATTTGGCTAAAAAAGGATTGTAATTAGAATAATAAAAAAACCTCACCAAGGTGAGGTTTTTTTTATCACACCTCTAAAAAAACTTGGCAGAAGATGATATTATTAGTAAGTCATTAATCAGTCAAGCGTTTACATTTCTTGTTTTTGGATAATTTCCTGGAAACCGACTATAATGAAAAAGAGAAAAGGGGAGTTGGGAAATTTGCCCTCTCCCTTTTTGACTAAAAGGATCAAAAATATGATAACAATATCTAAGGAGGTTCTTGGATTATGAATAAAAAGTCGATTAAAGATATTGAATTAAAGGGGAAACGCGTATTTTGCCGTGTTGATTTCAATGTGCCGATGCAGGACGGGGAGATTTCGGACGATACTAGAATCAAAGCAGCACTGCCGACGATTTCCTATCTGACGGAACAGGGGGCTAAAGTCATCCTGGCCAGCCACCTTGGCCGTCCTAAAGGACAAGTCGTTGAAGAATTGCGTCTGGCACCTGTTGCAAAAAGACTAAGCGAACTTAGTGGCAAAGACGTGCAACAGGCAGAAGAAGCATATGGAGAGAACGTGCAATCAATCATTGCTAACATGCAAAATGGCGAGATCCTGTTGTTGGAAAACGTTCGTTTCTATCCAGGAGAAGAGAAAAACGATCAAGAATTAGCGAAGTCATTCGCTGCACTGGCTGATGTTTATGTTAACGATGCATTCGGAGCTGCGCATCGTGCACATGCTTCAACTGAAGGGATAGCGCACCATCTTCCAGCTGTTGCCGGATTGCTGATGGAAAAAGAGCTTTCCGTACTAGGAAAAGCCCTATCGAACCCGGAACGTCCTTTTACAGCTATAATTGGCGGAGCAAAAGTAAAGGATAAGATAGGCGTTATCGAAAACCTTTTGGAAAAAGTCGATCACTTGATCATTGGTGGTGGTCTGGGTTATACATTCATTAAAGCGCAAGGTCATGAAATCGGTAATTCTTTATTGGAAGAAGACAAAATAGAATTGGCCAAATCTTTCATCGAAAGTGCAAAAGAAAAAGGCGTAAAACTTCATTTGCCTATCGATGCAGTCGTAACGGCTGAATTTTCACCTGATGCAGAGGCAGAGAATGTCGATATCGATGCTATTCCAAATGATAAAATGGCTCTTGATATCGGTCCAAAAACAAGTGATTTATTTGCGGATGTGATCAAAAGTTCTAAGCTTGTCATTTGGAATGGACCAATGGGTGTATTCGAGTTCGATAAATTTGCGAATGGAACGAGAACGGTTGCTGAAGCATTGGCGGAAGCGAAAGATACGTACAGCATTGTAGGCGGAGGGGATTCAGCCGCAGCTGCAGAAAAGTTTGGCTTGGCAGAAAAGATGTCCCATATTTCAACTGGCGGCGGTGCATCTCTTGAGTTCATGGAAGGCAAAGAGTTGCCTGGCGTTGTGGCCTTGAACGATAAATAAGATCAATCCGTTACATATTTCAACTTTAGAAGGGATGAGGAACCAAATGCGTAAACCGATTATTGCAGGAAACTGGAAAATGAATAAAACACTATCTGAAGCGACTGCTTTTTTAGAAGAAGTGAGCAATTTGATTCCGAAGCAAGATGTAATCGATACGGTTGTATGTGCTCCAGCTTTATTTTTGGATCAGCTGGTTCAAGCAGCAAAAGGAACCGATGTGAAAATTGGGGCGCAGAACATGCACTTTGAAGAAAGCGGTGCTTTCACAGGAGAAATCAGCCCAATCGCATTGGCTGATCTTGGTGTATCCTACGTCATACTTGGTCATTCCGAGCGCCGGGAAATGTTCAACGAAACGGATGAAGCCGTTAATAAAAAAGCTCATGCCGCTTTTGCCCACAAGTTGACACCGATCGTATGCTGCGGTGAAACACTTGAGCAAAGGGAAGCTGGCGAAACGAATGATTTCGTAGGCAGCCAGATTGAAAAAGGCTTGGCAGGATTATCTGACGATCAATTGAAGCAAGCCGTTATTGCTTATGAGCCGATTTGGGCGATTGGAACAGGGAAATCGTCATCTGCTCAAGATGCAAATGAAGTTTGTGCACATATCCGTTCAGTTGTTGCCGACAAATTTTCAAATGAAGCGGCTGCAGCCATCCGCATTCAGTACGGTGGCAGTGTAAAACCTGAGAATATTAAAGAGTACATGGCACAACCTGATATAGACGGTGCATTGGTTGGCGGTGCAAGTTTGAAATCCGATTCATTTTTACAATTGCTGGAGGCTGGTCACTATGAGTAAGTCGCCTGTGGCACTTATTATCTTAGACGGTTTTGGCTGCCGTAACGAAGAAAAGGGAAATGCTGTTTATCATGCGAAAAAACCGAACTTTGACCGTTATTGGGAACAGTATCCGCATTCCCATTTAACGGCAAGCGGGGAAGCGGTCGGCTTGCCTGCCGGTCAAATGGGGAACTCGGAAGTGGGGCATTTGAATATCGGGGCAGGACGGATCGTTTATCAAAGTCTGACCCGGGTGAACCTGGCTATCCGTGAAGGCGAGTTTGCACAAAACCCAACTTTGGTCGATGCCATGAACCATACTAAGGAAAAAGGCACGGACCTTCATCTTTTCGGTCTTCTTTCAGATGGCGGCGTGCACAGTCATATTGATCATATGTATGCCCTCCTGAAATTGGCCGCAAAAGAAGGAGTTAAAAATGTATATGTACATGCATTTTTAGATGGCCGTGATGTGGGACCGAAAACGGCACAGGGTTTTATTAAGGAAGCGGAAGCGAAAATGAAGGAAATCGGTGTTGGTCAGTTTGCGACCATATCCGGAAGATATTATTCGATGGACCGTGATAAGCGCTGGGAACGTGTGGAAAAATCCTACCGTTCGATGGTGTATGGTGATGGCCCTGCTTACTCTTCTGCGATGGAATGTGTCGAGGATTCCTACGAACATGGCATTTTTGACGAATTCGTGATACCTTCGGTCATAACGGCGGAAGACGGTAAACCGATGGCAACGATAAAAGATGATGATGCCGTAATCTTTTATAACTTCCGTCCAGATCGGGCGATCCAGATTTCCAATACGTTCACGAATGAGGATTTTCGCTCATTTGACCGCGGTCCCGGACATCCGAAGCATCTCCATTTTGTCTGTTTGACACATTTTTCAGAAACAGTTGACGGATATGTTGCATTTAAACCGACAAATCTTGATAATACATTAGGGGAAGTACTTTCCCAAAACCAGCTTACCCAGCTTCGTATCGCTGAAACTGAAAAATATCCGCATGTGACGTTTTTCATGAGCGGCGGACGTGAAGAGAAGTTTCCTGGTGAAGAGAGGATTTTAATTAATTCTCCGAAAGTCGCTACATATGATTTAAAACCGGAAATGAGTGCTTATGAAGTGACGGATGCATTGGTGGAACAGATTGAGGCTGACCGTTTTGATGCCATTCTCTTGAATTTTGCCAACCCGGACATGGTTGGTCATTCAGGGATGCTTGAGCCTACCATTAAAGCGATTGAAACAGTGGATGAATGTCTAGGCAGGATTGTGGATTTAATCGTCTCAAAAGGCGGTACAGCAATCATTACGGCTGACCATGGTAATGCTGATGAAGTCGTAACGCTTGAAGGCGACCCCATGACAGCCCATACTACGAATCCCGTGCCTGTCATTATCACAAAAAATCAGGTAACATTAAGAACAGGTGGTATCTTAGGCGATTTAGCTCCAACGATGCTTGATTTGCTTGGAGTCGAAAAACCTGTTGAAATGACAGGGAAATCCCTATTATCTAAATAAAATTGTGAATAGGAAAAGGAGAGATTTATAATGCCGTACATTGAACATGTATATGCACGCGAAGTGCTAGATTCCCGTGGTAATCCAACAATAGAAGTAGAAATCCAAACAGAGTCCGGATACTTCGGACGTGCGATCGTACCATCAGGTGCTTCAACAGGGGAACATGAAGCGGTTGAGCTTCGTGACGGAGATAAATCTCGTTACCTGGGTAAAGGGGTACAAAAAGCAGTTGATAATGTAAATGATATCATTGCTGAAGCTGTCATCGGTTTGGATGTAACGAACCAAGCAGGCCTTGACCTTACTATGATTGAATTGGATGGCACTGAAAACAAAGGAAACCTGGGAGCTAATGCAATCCTTGGCGTGTCAATGGCTGCTGCCCATGCTGCTGCGGAATTTTCAGGTTTACCATTGTACCGTTACCTTGGTGGGTTCAATGCGAAACAACTTCCCACTCCAATGATGAACATCATTAACGGAGGATCACATGCCGATAACAATGTTGACTTCCAGGAATTCATGATCCTTCCTGTAGGTGCTCCTAGCTTCAAAGAAGCAGTTCGTATGGGTGCTGAAGTATTCCATGCGTTGAAATCTGTCCTTTCTGCCAAAGGCTTGAATACGGCAGTCGGCGATGAGGGCGGCTTTGCGCCAAACCTTGGTTCAAACCGTGAAGCGTTGCAAGTCATCATCGAAGCGATCGAAAAAGCTGGCTACAAAGCAGGCGAAGATATCTACCTTGGCATGGACGTAGCTTCATCTGAATTCTATAACAAAGAAACAGGCAAATATGATCTTGCAGGAGAAGGCCGCAATGGCGTTACATCCGAAGAAATGGTTGCTTTCTATGAAGAGCTAGTGAATGAGTTCCCTATTATTTCCATCGAAGACGGCTTGGATGAAAATGACTGGGATGGCCATAAGCTTTTAACGGAGCGCATCGGTTCTAAAGTTCAATTAGTGGGTGACGATCTTTTCGTAACGAACACGAAAAAATTGGCTGAAGGCATCGAAAAAGGCATCGGTAACTCCATCCTGATCAAAGTGAACCAAATTGGTACACTGACTGAAACGTTTGATGCAATCGAAATGGCTAAACGCGCAGGCTACACTGCAGTCGTTTCCCACCGTTCCGGTGAAACGGAAGATGCAACGATCGCTGACATCGCCGTTGCAACAAACGCAGGCCAAATCAAAACGGGTTCCATGTCCCGTACAGACCGTATCGCTAAATACAACCAACTACTTCGCATCGAAGACCAGCTTGGTGACTTGGCTGTATATGGCGGGTTGAAATCTTTCTATAACTTGAAGAAGTAATTATTTGGGGATTCCGCTTCTGACGAGAAGCGGATGGATTCATTATAATGATTTCTTTTAACCTCCCAATCAATGTGAGAATGCACATTGATTGGGAGGTTTTTTTGCCTTTAACGTAGCCGTCCAGTCACTGATTCCGGCTTGGTTCAGGGCTGATAAAAGGAGTTAATCAAACGTTTGATTAATAAAAAAAAGGTGCCGCATCCGGGCACCTTTTTTTTATTTATTCGATACAGCTTCCACTGGTACGGCATTATAGTATTCTTCCAATGTGCTCTTCGTTTGGAAAATTTCAGTGGCGGCATCGACACCTACATAGCGGATGTGCCATGGTTCGTATTTATACCCTGTGATGTTTTCCTTGCCTTCCGGATAGCGGATGATAAATCCATATTCATGGGCATGCTCGGCAAGCCAGGTCGCTTCATTCGTATCACCGAAGCAGTCTTGGGCAGCACATGCACCGTCGTGGGTCGTAACATCAATCGCGAGACCCGTTTCATGCTCGCTTGTCCCAGGCATTGCACTGTAGGTTTTCGCTTTTTCTTCCCCGTCCTTTGCCACATAGTTATTAAAGACCGTGATTTGTGTTTGATGTGAACGGTACGCGGAAACACCGGCAAAGTGCATGTTTTCTTTTTCGGCAGCCTGGAACATTTTTTCAAGAGCCTTTCCCGCTTCTTCGCGCATCATTCTTTTTTCAATTTTATCTTGAAAGATGAAATCCACTTTTGGGTAGATAAGGTCATCAGGTTTGTAATCTTCCGGCAGGCTGTATTGTTTATTGACAAGTACAGGTATGCTTTCCGGGTTGGCTAATGTCTGAAGGCCAGCCTGTGCGGGCTTAACCGTTTCATCAACTTCCACCTGACGTTGGGCCGATTCATTTGAATCATGATTCTTATCAGTTTCTGACTCCTTATCCTGGGAGCTCGGTTGTTCTTCTTTTGGCTCTTTTTTATCATCGCTGGTCAGGTCGAATGAACAGCCAGCCATCAGAATGAAAGATGATAGAGCAGTTGCTGCAAATATAGGTTTTAACATATGAAAGGCCCCTTGCTTTTAATATAAGATTTCCAATAAAAATGGTTTTGAAAGATTATCGTGATAAGTAATCCCTTGTTAATTCACTTTGATATTTATCAAGAAATAAGCCAATCCAGACCACCATCAACAAAAAAGGATAATCATTACGGATTGCGGTTTGCACGACGGGATCAGACCAAAAGTGCGAAAGGAAACCAGATGACATCCTGATTGTCTCGAATGTGACAAGACCGTGCAGCGATAACCAAAGGATCGTAAGGGTATTGGTCCCAAACCCGATGACCGCTGCTATGATGCTCAGCAAGACGGCTGCTGCCCCGATCAGGAGGACATGGAAGCTTGATTGGAAAAAGTCGATACCGCTATTGGAAAGTCCATTATAAATAATAGCAGTAAAATAAACGGTTGTCGTGATATATGCAGCAAATAATAAGTATCGATTTCCGTGATACTTTGCCAGCAGCAATAAAAGCGGTGATAGGATGATTAATAGGACACTGATAAGATTGCTTCCGCCTGTCCATAAAGAATAGCCGGCAACCGCCGAGAATAGGATGGTCAGGAGATCAAGAATCCGAAGTATGGACTTAAACATGTTGACACCTCTTTCTCTATTTATGCAAATTATCTCAAACTTTGTTTCAAAAAGAAATAAATGACTATGGGTTTTAGGAATTCTTACCATCATAGTATAACAAAGATTGTGGATATTTATTGGGTGTGGTAAAGTTAAAGTAATTGTTTATTGGTTCTTCAGGAGGTGTAATTGCATGCATGCATTTCTCATAACGCTTTTAGTGATTGTCAGTATCGCCCTCATTGTGACGGTATTGCTTCAATCAGGTAAGAGTGCAGGTTTATCTGGTGCGATTGCCGGCGGTGCCGAGCAGCTATTCGGAAAGCAAAAGGCACGCGGTTTGGACCTGATTTTACATCGTGCAACGATAGTATTGGCGATTTTATTCTTTGCTTTAACTTTACTTGTTGCTTTCTTTGATGTGTAATGGATCAAAAATGAGTCTAGCTAATTAGCTAGGCTTTTTTCTTTGCACAATAGTTGCATGAATAGATATAGTGATTTTAGTACTTAATTATAGGATAGGGATATTTTTCATTCTATTTACTGATAAAGGAGTTTGAAGTCATGAAAATCAAGCTGCAGCAGCCCTTTACTTTTGAAGCCGGAAAAAGGGCTGTCTTACTTTTACATGGATTTACGGGGAATTCGGCGGATGTACGGATGCTGGGCCGTTACTTGGAGACACAGGGATACACCTGCCATGCCCCGCACTATAAAGGGCATGGCGTCCCGCCAGAGGAGCTGGTGAAAACGGGCCCGGAAGATTGGTGGAAAGATGTCATGATGGCCTATGATTTTCTGAAAAGCAAAGGCCATGAAGAAATTGCTGTTGCCGGACTCTCATTAGGAGGCGTATTTTCTCTAAAATTAGGTTACACTGTACCTATAAAGGGTATCGTATCGATGTGTGCGCCTATGCATATTAAAAGTGAAGAAATGATGTTTAAAGGAGTATTGGAGTACGCCAGAGAATTTAAGAAGTATGAAGGAAAAACTCAAGAGCAAATAGAGCTTGAAATGGACCTCCTTGCCGATAAACCGATGAATACATTGAAGGCCCTTCAGGAATTGATAACGGATGTAAGAGAACACGTCGACCTTATTTACGCTCCGACATTTGTCGTGCAGGGCCGGCATGATGATGTTATCAATCCAAAAAGTGCCGATATTATTATTGATTCCATTGAATCACCGGTCAAACGAATCAAGTGGTATGAAGAATCCGGCCATGTCATAACTCTTGATAAAGAAAAAGACCAGTTGCATGAAGATGTATTGGAATTTTTAGAAAGTCTGGATTGGTCCGAATAACAAATTTATTATACCCTGAATAGGAGGGTTTTCATGGAAGATAACATTCAAGAACATATTAATAAGCTTCTGACCTACATGACGGATGAAGCGTATAAGCCGTTAACGGTACAAGAACTGGAAGAGGCTTTGAAAATCGAAGACTCGGCAGATTTCAAGAACTTCGTTAAGGCTTTAGTGAAAATGGAAGAAAAGGGATTGGTGGTCAGAACAAGAAGCAATCGTTACGGCCTGCCGCAAAAAATGAATTTGTTCCGCGGTAAATTAACGGGGCATGCAAAGGGGTTTGCCTTTGTGACACCTGAGGACAACCCAGGAATGGATGATATTTTCATTCCGCCAAATGAAACGGGCACAGCGATGCATGGGGATGTCGTCATGGTACGAGTATCTTCGGAAACATCCGGCTCAAGGCAAGAAGGCACGGTCATCAGAATCCTTGAACGCGGAATTACACAAGTGGTCGGTACATACTCTGAAAGTAAAAGTTTTGGTTTCGTCATACCCGATGATAAAAAGATCGCAAGTGATATCTTCATCCCGCAGCACGCTTCACATGGAGCGGTAGAGGGGCATAAGGTTGTCGTCAAGCTTACTTCCTATCCTGAAGGACGCATAAGTGCCGAAGGCGAAGTCATTGAAATTCTGGGGCATAAAAATGACCCTGGCGTGGATATTCTTTCTGTCATCCATAAATATGGTTTGCCGATGGAGTTCCCGGAAGACGTAATGGAGCAAGCCAATGCCGTTCCGGATACCATTCAAGAAAGTGAAATAGGCAACCGCAGGGATTTGCGCAATGATGTTTTGGTCACGATTGATGGAGCGGATGCAAAGGACCTGGATGACGCCGTCACTGTTTCTAAACTTGAAAATGGCAATTACAAGCTGGGTGTTCACATTGCTGATGTCAGCCATTATGTGAAGGAAGGATCTCCAATTGATAAGGAAGCTTTGGAAAGAGGGACGAGCGTTTATTTGGTGGACAGGGTCATACCGATGATCCCGCATCGTTTATCGAATGGCATTTGTTCCTTGAACCCACAAGTCGATCGTTTTACACTCTCTTGTGAAATGGAAATCACGCCAGATGGCAAAGTCGTCAATCATGACATTTTTGAAAGTGTCATTAAGACGACGGAACGTATGACATATGGCAATGTGAATAAAATCCTTGTGGATAAAGATGAAGAACAGCTCGAACGCTATGAAGCGTTGGTGCCAATGTTCCAGGACATGGAGAAGTTAGCGGCCATCCTTCGTAAAAACCGGATGAACCGCGGTGCGATCGACTTTGATTTCAATGAAGCGAGAGTCATCGTTGATGAAGAGGGCCATCCGACTGATGTAGTTTTACGTGAAAGGTCGGTTGCGGAAAAGCTGATTGAAGAGTTCATGCTTGCGGCAAATGAAACCGTTGCAGAGCATTTCCACCGTCTTGACGTTCCGTTCATCTACCGTATTCATGAAGATCCAAAGCCGGAAAAGCTGCAGCGTTTCTTCGAATTCATTACGAATTTCGGATATATTGTACGGGGATCCGCCAATGACGTCCATCCTAAGGCGTTACAGGAAATCATTGAGGCAGTTGCCGGTAAACCGGAAGAAACGGTCATTTCAACCGTCATGCTTCGTTCCATGCAACAGGCGAAATATGATCCGGAGAGCTTAGGTCACTTTGGTTTATCTGCTGAGTTTTATACACATTTCACATCGCCGATTCGCCGTTACCCGGATTTGATTGTGCACAGGTTGATCAGGACCTACTTGGTGGAAGGTAAAATGGATGAAGCCACGAAGGAGAAATGGAATGCCAATTTACCTGAGATTGCCGATCACACATCGAAACGTGAACGTCGCTCAGTAGATGCTGAACGGGAAACGGATGATCTGAAGAAAGCGGAATATATGCTGGATAAGATCGGCGAAGAATATACCGGGATCATTGGTTCGGTTACGAATTTCGGGATGTTCGTCGAGTTGCCGAACACCATTGAAGGACTTGTCCATGTCAGCTTCATGACGGATGATTATTACCGCTTCGATGAGCGTCAGCTTGCAATGATCGGGGAGCGTACCGGTAATGTGTTCCGGATTGGCGATGAGATCGACGTACGTGTTTCCAACGTCAATAAGGAGGAACGCGCCATCGATTTTGAAATCATCGGCATGAAGGTAAGCCGTCCGCGTCCATCTGGCGAGAAGAAAATATTCAAAGCCAATTCAGGCGAACGCAAACGCGGCCGAGGCGGCAATGGAGGGCGTAAGGAAGGAAAAGGCGGCGGCCGTAATGGAGATTCGCCTTCTTCTGGAAGAAAACCGAAAAAGAAGAAAAAATTCTTCGAAAATGCGCCAGCTGCCAAGCGCAAGAGAAAACCAAAAAAGAGATAAAGATTGGGCGGGGGGATGATCATTTCATCCTCTCGCCGCGATTGGATGTAAAAAGGGGAGAGTTAGATGCCAAAAGGCTCAGGTAAACAACTAGCACAAAATAAAAAAGCTTATCATGATTTCTTTATTGAACAAACGTTTGAAGCGGGTATCGTTTTGAAAGGAACGGAAATCAAGTCAATCCGTGCGGCCCGAGTGAATTTGAAGGATGCCTTTGCTAAAATAGAAAATGGCGAAATCTATCTTCATAATATGCATGTCAGTCCATATGAGCAGGGAAACCAGTTTAACCATGACCCGTTAAGGACACGGAAGCTTCTTTTGCATAAGAAAGAAATCAGTAAACTGATTGGCGAAACGAAAGAAACGGGTTACACGATCGTGCCATTGAAAATGTATTTGAAAAATGGCTTTGCCAAGGTTTTAATCGGTCTGGGTAAAGGGAAGAAACAATATGACAAGCGTGAAGACCTGAAGAAGAAGGAAGCGAAACGTGATATCGAACGTGCTTTCCGTGAGCGGCAGAAGATGTAGAACTGCCAAGACCTTACAATTGATTTTTTGAACCAATCTGTTATAATTAATCCTGTACCGATGACAATTGAATATCAGCCAACTTGCTGACTATTCTTTTCTCGTACGCTCCATTTCTATCATGGGGACGTTACGGATTCGACAGGGATAGTTCGAGCTTAAGTTGCGAGTCGAGGGGATCGGCCTCGTTAAAACGTCAACGCCTATAACTGGCAAACAAAACAACAACCTAGCTTTCGCTGCTTAATAACAGTCGATAGCTGTTCCTCCCTCCATGGCCCACGTGGTAGGGTAAGGGACTCACTCTAAGTGGGATACGCCGGAATCCACCGTCTGAGGATGAAGGAAGAGACCAATCAGACTAGCTGCTCTGCCGCCTGTCGATAGGCTAATGAGTTCGCGAAATGCGAATATATCGACTACACTCGTAGAAGCTTAAGTGCCGTTATGTCTGGACGTGGGTTCGACTCCCACCGTCTCCACCAATACATATATTGGTGGTTTTTTATTTGTGTGACTTGAAGCATAAAATTGTCATCATAACATCTTTATGCTTTATAAATTCGTTTATAATGTTGATCTAGTCCAATATTACACAGAGCCCCCGACAACTTCTATTGGAGTTGTCGGGGGCTCTGAAGTCTACAAGAATGTTGTTTCATTTATCTAATTTGAACTGCTGTATAACGGAACCGATCACTTAAATCGAAGTACACAATCAACAATTCGAGGAATAAAAGTCAAAATGAAAGGAGCGACCAATGCAAATATATAGAACAGCTGTCAAAATCTCCGCACGTTGATGGTTATTCCTCTTCCCGAAACAGAAGGGCTTCCTTTCCCATGACCGCAAGCTCAATTATTTCAAGCGTTTTGCAATAATTCCCGAATATATCTCCATTCACATCGACTTCCTTATGAATATAGTCCAGAACATGCCAATCCTCAAACCAGTCACCACCTTCCGCATCTTCATGAGAAGTATTCGGCCAGGCGTATTTTAACAGTGGACTGTACAACCGGTCGGCGGCGCCTTTTCTCAACTTACAATTCTTGACCCGAGGTTTATAAAGGGAACGGGGGAAAAATTCGTTTACATCGTTAAACAAATCTGGCCAATAATCTTTTCGTGAACCCGTATGGGGATGATCGTTCGCCCATTTCAAAATGCCCGCTGAAATATTTGTACGCTGAAAAAGAAGGGCATACAATCTTTTTCCGAATAAAATTCGTTCGTGAAGTGAAGTGAAATGGCGCGAGGTAGCGCCGGCTAGTAAGGCTCGTTGCCTATTTCCCTCTGCACAGTATGGAAAAAGAATGTGATTGAAACGCAAAAAATCATACAACTTGAAGCTGGCCGTACCGGTTACGGTTTTTTTAAAATGATCATTTTGGATCACTCTTTTTTCCAAATAACTTTGTTCATTTATCACAGTCGCAATCGCAAGAGTGTAGGAATCCCCGCTGTTCCAAAAATAACGCCACATCGTTTCCATAAAGGTGGAAATGTGAAAAAAGTGTAAAAGGTGGAACATTTCCTGGTTGGCTTTCACACTTAGGTCATAAATCAAACACTGGGGATACACATCCTGAAAAATCAACCAGCTGCCGCGTTCCAAAAAAGAATAAATCGCCATCTGATCTCTTTCTGGCAGAAGTTTTGTCAGCAAATCCCCTTTTAAATCGGTCATGTTCCAGCCAACGTTCCTCGATACCATATGTCCAAGGAGGGCCCAATGGATTTCTGGATGCTCGAGATAAAAATTATAATAAGCCCGAGTCCGTGTAACATTGTTTTGATTATGTTGTTTTGTCTGTTCTCTTATATAGTGAATGCGTTGTTTATCGTTTTCGGATAAAAAGGGCAGGAGGCCGGAAGATTTACTTTTTAATTTTTTTTTCAAATCCTTCTTTACATCCGAATAGGAATCAAGCAAAAATACATCATCCCTTATCAACATTTCATTTTAACAGCGTTCGATTCTCCCATTAAAGAAATGCATATTCATATTGCTAGAGGAATATGAATACAACGTGAGTATTCGAAAGAGGGGGGTAACATGGGACATCGGGTAAATGAGGAAATGAACCGAATCGTCGATCAGTTCATTAGGGACCAATCAGATGACGGGTCCTGGCAATATCCTTTTGAGACCGGCATCGGAACAGACTGTCACATGATTATCTTATTGCGGACATTGGAGATAAATGATGAGGCGTTCATAAAAGAACTGGTGGAACGTATTGCAGGGAAACAGCAGAAAGATGGTTCATGGGGTTTGTTTTATGATGAAGGAAAAGGGAACCTTACGTCCACTGTGGAAGCTTATTATGCCCTTCTTTACTCCGGTTACCGGGATCGGGATGACCCGGATATCCAGGCAGCCAGGCGGTTTATCCTTGCCAACGGAGGGGCTACAGAAGTCCATATGTTTTTTAAAGTCCTGTTGGCTTTAACCGGACAGTGCGAGTGGCCGCCTTTCCCCATTAAGATTGAAGTGCTGCTTATACCGGACTCCTTTCCAATTAATCTTTTTGACTTCTCCATGTTTGGCAGAACGAACATCATCCCGTTACTGATTCTGGCCAATTTGGGTTTTAGCAGGAGAACGCTGCGGTCTCCTGATCTCTCTGATTTGTATCTCAAAAAAGAAAATCGCTTTTTTACAGAAGATCCGGAATTCCGCTCGGTTATCGATTCGATTCAAAAAGGGATAAAAGGCCTGAAAGACTACCCCGGAAATCTTCGCGAGTTAGCTTTAAATCGCGCCGAACAATATATGCTGGATAGAATAGAACCGGATGGCACCTTATGTAATTATTTCGGTTCAACTTCCATGATGATTTTTGCCTTATTGGCGAGGGGATATTCGAATACACATCCGGTGATTACCCGTGCCTTGCAAGGCTTAAAGGAGATGACCTGCCGGATTGATGGAGAACTCCACTGCCAATATGCGACGGCTACGGTCTGGAACACGACGTTAATCAGCTATGCTCTGCAAGAATCCGGAATCCCTTATTCATCGAATACCGTCCAGAAGGCAAACCGATATATCCTCTCCCGGCAACATGTCAAATACGGGGATTGGGTCATTCATGAACCAGACCTGTTGCCGGGAGGCTGGGGCTTTGAGGACATGAATACAATCCATCCGGATATTGACGACACAACGGCAGCACTAAGAGCGATTCGAACGTTAGCCATTGAAAGGGTGGATTGTCGACAGGCATGGGATCGGGGAATCAGCTGGCTCATTTCCATGCAAAACAATGACGGTGGATGGGCGGCATTCGAAAAGAATGTAAATAAGAAAATATTGAACCTGTTACCGATCGAGGGCGGAAAAGATTTGTTGATTGATCCGTCGACGGTTGATTTAACGGGAAGGACATTAGAGTTTTTCGGGAACTATACCCATTTGGATTTTCATCATCCAATGGTGAAACGCGGGATTCGTTGGCTGTTAAAGAATCAAGAGTCAGATGGTTCTTGGGTAGGGCGCTGGGGCGTCTATATTTATGGCGCATGGGCGGCTGTAACGGGAATGGTTGCGGTTGGGATTTCCCCGAAGCATCCTGCCATTCAGAAGGCTGTAAACTGGTTAAAAGCCATTCAAAATCAAGACGGAGGGTGGGGGGAATCCTGTAAAAGCGATATCGAAAATTGTTATGTGCCGTTGGGCGAAAGTACCCGCACCCATACAGCATGGGCCCTTGATACACTTATCTCAGCCGCGGCTGAAGTCACACCTGACATTAAACGCGGCGCAGCTTTTTTAGTAGATGGAAAAGAAAAAGATTGGGCAAAGGCCTACCCGAAAGGAAGGGGAATGGCGGGAGCCTTTTATATCAATTATCATTGTTACGAATACGTTTTTCCGTTATTGGCCTTGGCCCATTATCAAAAATTAGCTGAAGGGAGCTAAACAGGGATCTGTGGATTCAAATAGCTTTCAAGTGACTTTTTGCATATTTTTAAAGTTTGTCCCATTCAATGAACAAAACTACAACAAGCAGGAGGCAAAAGATGCTTGAAACTTTCCGCCAATTTTTCGATCTTCATACAATTATTTGGTTGTGCCCAATCATTTTTGTTTTCCATGACTTAGAAGAGATCATAACCATTGAATCTTCCATGAAGGCAAGTAAAAATAGGTTTCAAAAATCTTCTTTCGTCCAACTAATATTAAATATGAGGGAAAAACTAGGTTCGACCGCTGCCCAGCTTTCTGTTTCGGCTACATGGATTTTGTTGATTATTTCATTCACTACAGTGGTGACTGCCCATCTCACATTAAACGGAGGGGGCTTTCTTTTATATACAGCTATTCTCAATTTATTTATTCTGCAAGCGATCATGCATATTGTTCAGTCCATCTTTTTCAAAGGCTACACACCTGGCATCATAACGGCGCTATTCCTTCTCATCCCTTACTGTCTTATTGCCTATGACAGTTTGTTCGAACACGGTCTGATAGACGGGCATTTACTTATTGCAAGTCTCCCGGTCAGCCTGCTCATGATCCCGATTTTTCTTGTTGGCAATCTTTTAGGCCGTTATTTTATTCACTAACTTATAAGAAAGCAGTTGAAGAAGGCGGTGAGGAAATTGCATGTTGTTATAACGGGAGGAAGCGGGTTTGTAGGTCAAGCCTTGACTCACCTGTTGACTCAAAAAGGCCATCGAGTAACCATATTAACGCGTCTTCCTGATCATAAAAGTACAAGTGAATTCGTTCATTATGTTGATTGGCTTTCTGCAGATCATCAACCTGAAAACGAACTTAAGGATGTCGATGCGATGGTCAATTTAGCCGGGGAATCAATAAATAGCGGACGGTGGATCCAAAGTAAAAAGGAGGCTATTTTGAATAGCCGTCTTACAGCCACAAAAGAGGTCATTCGAATTTTGAGACATCTTCATCCAAGGCCAAAAGTTCTTGTTAACGCTTCAGGTGTAAGTTACTACGGGATGTCAGACTTCAAAACGTTTAATGAGTCCTCCGAAAGTGATGCAAACGATTTTTTGGCCAGTGTTGTAAAGAGCTGGGAGAAAGAAGGGGCAATGGCGAAAGAATTAGGCGTTCGAACGGTCTTCGCGCGTTTCGGCATCATTCTGGGTCAAGAGGGTGCCTTTCCACGAATAGTGCTACCGTATAAATTAGGTATTGGGGGGACAATCGGCAGTGGGATGCAATGGATTTCCTGGGTGCACATTCAAGATGCGGTTGAGATGGTTTACTTCGCCATAATTAATTCTGAAGTAGATGGACCGTTGAATGTGACCTCGCCTCATCCAATACGCATGTCATCATACGGACAGTCCATTGCAGACGTCCTTCACCGCCCATATTGGCTTCATGTTCCTGGGGTTGTAGTAAAATTAGTACTTGGTGAAATGAGTCAGTTGGTATTAAAAGGGCAGCGGGTACTCCCTCAAAAAGCACTTTACCACAATTACTCCTTTCAATTTCCAAACGTACAAAGTGCACTTACTGATATTCTAGGCTAAAGATACATTGCGCCGGTATGAAGAAGGAAAATTATTATTAAGCTTTTGTCATGACAGTACGGCAGGCCCTCCCTGCGTTGAATAGCACGCTTTGTCCTTAATCAGCTGTTCGTAGAAAACACTGACTGGCATTTGGGGTACCGTCAGATAAAAGCGGAATGTTGGCGGTACCCCTATAAGGATTAGGTAGTTGTTTTTGTCGAAAAATCGATAAATCGCATAATTCGCAGATAAATCAGGAGTTTTCGCAGATATATTTCCATTTTCGAAGATATATTCCCAAATTCGCAGATAAATTGTACAATCGTCATCATTTAAAGGGATATTCCCTTCTACTGTAGAATCATTTGGGAGAAACCAAGATTGGAGCGATTAAATTGATTGTAAAAAAGCGAAAAGTTCCTCTTGCCATCCGCAAATTACGTGCATTAGCGTACAGGCTTCCTCCGAATCACCCCAAACTCCCCTTAATCATGAACGATCTCAAAAAAAGGGAAGCGGGCCATAAAGGGGAATGTTCCATTGATTTTCCATTAAGCTTTCTTGAACCGAAAAGCTATTTCATCTTCCACGATTTAAGGCTGCAGGATCAATCACGATTTTTTCAACTGGATACCTTATTGATCTCCAAGAAATATGCGCTTATTATTGAAGTGAAGAACATTGCAGGGGCAATCTATTTTGATCCGCATTTCAACCAGCTCATTCGAACGATAGAAGGAAAAGAGACGGCATTTCCAGATCCCATCATACAAGTCAACCGCCAGGAATCACAGTTAACCAATTGGTTCTTGAAAAATGGTTTTCCCTCACTTCCCATCCTTTCTTTAATTGTCATCAGTAATCCCCAAACAATCATCCGTACAGCTCCTGGTAACCATAAACTCCACTATAAAGTTATCCATCGCGATGCACTTCCTTTTAAAATTAGTCAAATGGAAGACTCCATAACAGACTCCATTTTTAGTGAAAAAGATTTGAAAAAAGCCGTTCGCGTAATGAATAAACACCACATCGATGCGGACTTTTCCATTCTGGAACGATACAACCTCACCGAAGAGGACCTAATAAAAGGAGTGATATGTGAGAAGTGCAAGGGGAATCAGTTATGTAGAAGGCATGGCACATGGATTTGCCCTCAATGCCAACTATCCAGTAAAAAAGCACATATGCCGGCTTTACGAGATTATTTTTATCTATTAGGCTCGACCATAACGAACCGGCAGTTGAGGGATTTTTTAAACATTTCCTCTTCATCCAGTGCAACGAGGATCTTGCAATCATTGAATCTGACAAGCAGTGGTGCGAATAAGGGGAGGGTGTACAGCCTCTATTTTGATGAGTGATTTGGCCCTACGTAAGTCAACATTTTGGAAATCCCCCAGATTAATTTTGCATCAATATCGTCAAACATGATAAAAAAAGACTCAAAAGAAGCTTCTCTTGAGTCTTTTTTCCGATTCTATTCTTTTAATTCCTTGCCCATTCCCTTTAGGAAGTGGACGCCAAAGCCGATCGCCCGGTTTATGTCTGGATCATTCAGTGTTTTCATTAAATCCAAAACTCCGATCTTCTTATCGGCCTGAAGGAATTTGTTTCCTTCATCGATTCCTGCAAGTGCGCTGTTTAGCAGTTTCGTGGATTGTGCGGCATCGGCGTTCATCAAGGCTCCTGTTGCCCCCATTAGGGTATTGATCAGGTTTGTGACAGGTTGCCTTGTGATTTGTTGAAGAGCGATTTTCGCGATTTGTTCTTTTCCTTGAAGCATGGAGGTTGCGGCTTCGAATACTCCCGAGTCATTCAGTTCATTGACGATTTTAAACATATTGTTCAATGCCTCTTCATTATCGGTAATCAGTGTTTTCAGTTCTTCGAGTTTTTGTAGCTTAATTTCTTCCTCAGTAATGGGATTATGGATTTCCGTAATAGGAGCTGCCATGATCTTCACCCTCCCTGTTTATTTATCCGTTAAGTGAACATACCCTGGACGGGCCCACTTACGTTCAACCTCGACACCATTTTGAGGATGACGTTTTTTGTTCCGTGGATTGGTACCCGGTAATGGGATGTCTCCGCTTGCGCTTAATACTTCCATGCGGACCATCGTCTGTTTGTAAGCAGGCGTGCTTGTGCGTTGATCATAGATGGGACCAGTCAGGAAGTTGATGGCAGAGTCTTTATCAACTGAGTTCATCGGTAAAAATAGCTCATTATTTTTTACACGGTCTGTAATCAGGGCTTTTAATTTAACGGCCCCGAATGGAGACACTAAGCGAACGAGTCCGCCATCGCCGACTTTACGTTCTTTGGCAAGTTCCGGTGATACCTCAACGAAAATATCAGGTACTTTCGATTGGATTCCATTGGATTTGTTCGTCATATTGCCTTCATGGAAGTGCTCCAGCATGCGTCCATTATTGATATGAAGGTCATATTCTTCCGGGAATTTATGAGGTTCCACCCAGTCAGCCAGTGCAAAGCGCGCTTTCTTATCAGGGAAGTTGAAGCCATCCACATAAAGAAGCGGTGTGTTTGATCCATCATGACTCCCCCAGAGGAAGCTGTTCCACCCTTCCAGCACCTCGTAATTCGCTTGGCTGAATATCGGTGACAGGCTTGCCATTTCTTCATAGATTTCACTAGGGTGAGTGTAGTTCCAATTTGCACCTAAGCGGTTGGCGATCTCTTGAGTGATTTCCCAGTCCGCTTTAGAATCCCCCATGGTGGGAAGGGCTTTATATAAACGCTGTACACGGCGCTCCGTATTGGTGAACGTTCCGTCTTTTTCAAGAGATGGGGCCCCTGGCAATACCACGTCGGCATATTGGGCTGTCCTTGAAAGGAAAATATCCTGGACAACAAAGAAATCCAATCCGGATAACACTTTATCAACATGGTTTGCATCCGCATCGACAAGTGCCATATCTTCTCCGACGAGATACATGGCCTTCATGTCGCCTTTTTCTATCGCTTTAAGCATTTCAATATTGTTCAAGCCTGGTTTGCCATCGATTTTCACTCCATAAGCTTTTTCGAATTTAGCACGTGCCACGTCATCGGTAACATGCTGATATCCTGGAAGCCATGTTGGCAGGGTACCCATATCGCAAGCGCCCTGTACATTGTTATGGCCGCGAAGCGGATAAGCTCCCGCTCCTGGACGACGGTAGTTACCCGTAGCCAATAGCAAGTTGGAAATTGCCGCTGAAGTATCGGAAGCACCGGTGTTTTGTGTAACGCCCATTCCCCAGAGGATGCAAGTTCCGTCTGCATCGCGAATGGTCTCAGCTATTTGGATCAATGTTTCCCTTGAAATGCCTGTGTGTGTTTCGGCATATTCCAGGGTGTATTTTTCAAGTACTTCCTGATAATCGTCGAAGAAGTTAACATTTTCATTGATGAATTCTTGATCATGCCAGCCTTGATCGATCATATACTTTGTAACCGCCATCAACCAAACCTGGTCTGTTCCTTGTTTTGGACTGATATGGATGTCGGAGCGTTCGGCCATTTCGTTTTTGCGGATGTCAGCTACGATCAGTTTTTGTCCGTGAAGCTTGTGTGCCCGTTTTACGCGTGTCGCCAATACGGGATGGCCTTCTGCAGGGTTAGCGCCAACGATGATGACAAGACCTGCTGCGGCGATATCTTTAATCGTACCAGCATCTCCGCCCATGCCGACCGTACGGAACAGTCCGTCTGTTGCCGGGGATTGACAGTAACGCGAGCAATTATCGACGTTATTCGTTTCGAACATTTGACGTGCCAGTTTTTGAATCACATAGTTTTCTTCATTCGTGATCTTTGATGAGGAAATGAAGCCTACTGAATTTCCGCCGTATTGCTGTTTGATCGAACCAAGTCTGGATGCAACCAAATCAAGTGCTTCATCCCAGCTTGATTCAACGAATCTCCCATTTTTCCGAATCAGGGGCTTGGTTAAACGTTTTTCCGAGTTTACGAAGTCCCAGCCGAATTT
The DNA here is from genome assembly GCF_025175645.1 of Peribacillus aracenensis. Taxonomy (NCBI): domain Bacteria; kingdom Bacillati; phylum Bacillota; class Bacilli; order Caryophanales; family Bacillaceae; genus Peribacillus; species Peribacillus aracenensis. The sequence continues at coordinate 31,071 of NZ_JANZMJ010000012.1, read as the reverse complement.
CCCTTTGACACATGTGGATATCGCATTGACGGGTGCTTCATGGGTAGGTTGGACTTTAAGGATTTTACGGCCTTTTGTCCAGACTTCGAATGTGCATCCTACCCCACAGAACGTACAGACCGTTTTTGTCTTCTTCGTCCGTGTATCACGCATTGCCGCTTCAATCTCTGAAATGGCAAAAATCCCGCTGTATCCAGGTTCCACTTCTTTGACAAGGTCAATCATTGGTTCAAGCATATCGTTTTTCAAACCTGACATGAAGCCAGCCTCACCCAGCATTGATTTTTCCATTAATGCATTACATGGACAAATGGTTACACACTGTCCGCAGCCTACACAAGATGAGTTATTGATTTCCGTTCCTTCATCCCAGATTACCCGGGGGCGTTCCGCTTCCCAGTCGATGGACAGCGTCTCGTTGACCTGAAGGTTTTGGCAGACTTCGACACATTGGCCGCATGCGATGCATTGATTGGCATCATAGCGGTAAAATGGATGGGACATATCGACTGCACCCAATTCCACTTTCGGTGTGTAAGGATATTTTTGGTGTTCGATTTCCATTAATTCCGCTGTGTTATGCAGTTTGCAATTTCCGTTATTATTATCACATACAGTACAGTATAAAGAATGGTTTTCCAGGATCCGGTCCATGGCTTCGGTTTGGGCCTCTTTTGCCTTGTTTGAATCCAAGGCTATATCCATGCCACCCGCTGCTTTTGTCGAACATGATCGGACGAGTTCCCCATTAACTTCGACGATGCATGTGTCGCATGTTTGGATCGGATCCACTTCAGGAACGTAACAAATCTGTGGATGAGCTATCTCATTTTGGTTGATGACCTCCAGAATTGTCGCTCCTTCATTAGCGGTATAATCCTTCCCATTGATTTTGATGGTGATGTTTGAATCGCTCATTATATTTCCCCCTTTTATAGCCAAAAACACGAAAAAAAACCACCATGATCACACCTCCGGCTCTGAACGGAAATGTAGGTCATGGTGGAATAGTTTAATAGCAAAGCTTGCCAATATACCAATCCATACCATAAAGGATGATTTTTAAAAAAGATAGGACACAACAGTACACTATTATGCTCCCAACTTTCCTCTTTGATAGTATACCTTTAATTTTATCAAGAAACAATCCTGGAAAGAGGCTATCATTCCCAAATTCCTTTCGTTTTTCTTCGCGTTGATTTATGATTAGAAAATTGAGAACTTAATTTTCTTGAATTGGAGTGACGTAACGGTGTCAAAGGTTATCCATGAATTCAATGATATGATTCGTAAGCTGCGCAAGGAACTATTCGGTAAAGGACCAGAACGCATACACACGGTTTTCGTGGAGAATATGGCCGTTTCCACGTTATATGGGAATTTGACTCCTACGGAAATGTTCATATCAAGATCGGAGGAAGGAAGGGACATGGTCCATTCTGCACGTACCAAAATGGTTCAGGATGTGTATTCGGAGAGTCCTCCTGTTGGAATGGAAGAACTGGTTGGAGCTAAACTGGTCCATTTGTTTTCAGATATCAAAATCAAGGAGAACATAGCGATTTCCGTATTCGTATTTGATAAGGATATAGCGGACAAACTCAACGGGCATTGACCACGTTCCTTACATATTGGTCAATTGGCTCCTGGATAGTAAAAGGAGTGGGAGCATGAAAGCGATTGAAAGCAAGAGGGACATCATCCGGATAACCAAAGGCAACATCGGGCGGACGGAAGATACGATCGTAACGGAGTATCCCGTCACTGTCAAAATAAATGGCCAGGAATTCGTCACGATGGTTTGTACACCTGAATACATCGAGGATATGGTGATTGGCTATTTGGCTTCGGAAGGCATCATCAAAAAATATGATGAGATAAAAGAAATCTGGGTCCAGGAAAAAGAAGGCTTTGTTCATGTGAAGACAGATAAAGTGAATCCCTACTTCCAGGACTTTCAAAATAAGCGGTATATTACATCATGCTGCGGAATGAGCAGACAAGGGTTCGTCTTTGTGAATGATGCTTTGACGGCCAAGAAAATGGATAATGTTTCGGTGAAACTGACTCCCGATGACTGCTTCCGCTTGATGAAGGATTTACAAAATTCCGCTGTCACCTTCCAGAACACAGGAGGGGTCCACAATGCCGCTTTATGTGATGTCGATGGCCTCGTATTAAGCAGGATGGACATCGGCCGGCATAATGCCTTGGACAAAATATACGGCCATTGCTTGAAAAATGGTATTTCGATAGAAGGGAAAGCTATCGTGTTCAGCGGCCGGATTTCATCGGAAATTCTCTTGAAGGTGGCGAAAATCGGCTGTGAACTGATCCTCTCGAAATCCGCTCCAACCGAATTGGCTTTGGAGTTGGCTGAAGGATTGGGAATCACCACGGTCGGGTTCATTCGTAATGATTCACTGAATATCTATACATGCCCTGAAAGAATACAATTGAATGACTGAGCGTGAAAGATGCCGCTCCTAAGGCGAGCTGGAGAATGCGCTTTGGGAAAGTCCCTGCCGGCATGGCTTGGATATATCCAACAAGCCTTAGATGATACAGTTTCGATAGGACATTCATGGAAAAAGCGGTATCGGGGGAAGGGTTATGAATGAAAGGGATTGGCATATTTTAAAGGTGTTGCATGAGCATAAGAATATTACTAAAACGGCGCAAAGTTTATATATATCGCAACCTTCTTTAACGAAACGAATTCAGCAAATAGAGAAGGAATTCAATCTAAAGATTGTGGAGCGGGGAACAAGGGGAGTGCAGTTCACCCCTCAAGGGGAATATTTGGCCAACTGTGCAGATGAAATGCTGATCAGGCTCCGGCAGATAAAAGAGACAGCGTTCAATATGGGCCAGGAGATCAGTGGGACATTACGGCTGGGTGTTTCCAATTATATCACGCTGCATAAATTGCCTGGCCTGTTGAGATTGTTTCGTGAGCGATATCCTAAAGTGGATTTCCATGTGACGACTGGTTGGAGTAAAGAAGTGCTGAACCTCATTTACAAGGAAGAAGTGCATGTAGGGATCGTTCGGGGGGACTATCAATGGGCAGGGTCAAGGCACCATCTTTTTGAGGAAACGATTTGCATTGCTTCCAAGGAAGAAATCGAAGTCCGGGACCTGCCTTTCTTGCCGAGGATCGATTATGGGACGGACGCCCTATTAAAAACAATGATCGATAATTGGTGGAGAGATAATTTTTCAGGACCGCCTTTGGTTGGGATGGAAGTGGACAAAGGTGATACATGCAAAGAAATGGTCAGGAATGGCCTGGGATATGGCATCCTTCCCAGTGTTTTATTGGAGAAGGACCAAAGTCTAAGTCAGATGGACCTTAGGGATAAGCAGGGTAATCCCCTTATCAGGAATACGTGGATGCTATATCATGAAAAGTCACTGGAATTAAAACTGGTCAAGGCGTTTGTCGAATTTGTCAAAGACGTCGATTTCATGAGTGATATTTAACTGGAAGCGCAGATATCTCTGTGCTTTTTTTGTCATTCCTTTTATGAATGGATAACGATAATTTATTGGTATTTTAACTATGGTTATCCCGGGATTATGATAGATGGGAGATGTAAATCATCATGAATTTGCCTAAGGAATGGAGAGGAAGTCATGTGAGTGTCCTGTTTCTGATCGTACTGAATGTCATTGTGCCCGTCTTTTTCCTAATAGGGGCTGGGGCCATCCTGCATCGTAAATTCAAGTTGGATATGAATACGCTGTCTAAATTGAATCACTTCCTGCTTATGCCGGCCATTAGCTTTGTCAATATCTATCAAAGTAAAATGGGCGGGGGGATGATCGTCCAGATATTCAGCTTCCTCGCCCTTCAAGCAGTAAGCCTCATCATCGTGAGTACAGTGATTGCCAAACTTGCCAGGTTTGATCAAAGTCTTTCTGCCACGTTTAAAAATAGTGTAGTCCTGAATAACTCAGCCAATTTCGGGTTACCCGTAAGCCAGATGGTTTTTAATGGGAATCCTCTTGGCCTGTCGATCCAAGTCATCGTGATTATTTTTCAAAACCTGTTGACCTATACCTATGGATTGATGAATTCCGTTTCCGTCCATACAAAAAGTGCGAAGGGCGCCATTCGCGAGTTCTTGAAGAACCCCGTCATTTATGCTTTATTACTCGGTTTTCTATTACATTCCGCTTCTTTCGACATTCCGCTGTTCTTATGGACCCCGATTGAAAATATCGCGAGTGCTTTCATAGCCATTGCCTTGATCACGTTGGGTGCACAGAGTGCCTATTTGAAAATTACGCAATTCCCGCTTCCGCTTATCCTTAGCTTGATTGGCCGGTTAATACTCTCGCCATCCATCGCATTCCTTATCATCCTCCTGCTGGACTTGGAAGGAACTGTCGCTCAGGGATTATTTATCGCAAGTTCATTTCCAACATCGAGAAACAGCGCATTATTCGCTTTGGAATATGACAACCATCCGGAGTATGCGGCACAAGCAGTCTTGATGTCGACTTTATTCAGCAGTATAACGGTAACGATGGTCGTCTATCTATCAAAAATACTATTCTAGCAGGGCTGCTCTTAATGGGCGGGCCTTTTTCCCATGTCTCCCGATAAAACTTTATGAACAATATAGAGGTTATGGAATTTATGCATCTTAGGTTAATAATCAAAAAAAAGGAAGATATTTTTGTAGAATCAAGAAAACGCTTTCAAAAGGAGGATTATTATGTTTTCTCGTAAAAAGATTTCAGCGGTCATTTTGGCAGGTTCGTTAGCTTTAAGTTTAGGTGCATGCAGCAGTTCGGATACATCAGGAGAAAAGAAAGAAAGTACAGGCTATCCGAAAAAATCCATAACGGTCGTTGCTCCATCGGGCGCAGGCGGGGGATGGGATTTAACCGCCCGTTCATTTACAAAGGTCTTGAGTGAGACCAAACTGGTGAACCAGCCATTGACCGTCGAAAACAAACCCGGTGGCGGGGGCGCTGTATTCATGGCGGATTATGCAACACAGCAAGCGGATAATAATGACATGCTGTTCGTGAATTCACCGCCTATCATCATCAATAACCTTAAAAAAGAAGGCAACAGTCCATATGGGTATAAAAATACGACCCCTTTGGCGCAGCTGACAAAGGATTATGGGGCGATAGTGGTAAAGGCGGATTCCGAATTCAAGGATTTGAAATCAGTGCTGGAAGCGGTGAAGAAAGATCCGCGTAAGCTGACGTTTGCAGGGGGATCGGCTCCTGGATCCATGGATCATTTGATTTCCATTCTTCCAGCCTATGAATATGGCTTGAATCCAACAGAACTTAAATACGTTTCGTATGACGGTGGCGGGGAAGCGATTACGGCCTTGCTTGGCGGTAATGCGGATGTGATTGGAACGGATGCATCCAGTGTCAGGGAATTTTTAAAAGCAGGGAAGATTAGAGTGCTGGCCGTAACGTCGACTGAACGTTTGGGTGGCGATCTTAAAGACATACCGACGGCAAAGGAACAGGGTGTTGATGCTGAATTCACGATTTGGAGAGGGGTTTTTGGACCTCAGAATATGTCTGGTGAAGCGAAAACCTTTTGGGACGGAACCATTGCAAAGCTAGTTGAAACTTCTGAATGGAAGAAGGAAGTGGAAGTTCAAGGATGGGAACAGGAATATAAAAATAGTGAAGAATTCAGCAAGTTTTTAGAAGAACAAGAAAAACAGGTGCAGCAATTATTAGAAGCTTTAGGCATGGAAAAATAATCGGGGAGAAGGAGGTGCTTTCACCTTCTTCTTGTTTTCTGAAATGGAGGGATTAGGATGGACGTGAAATTTGATCGCTTTGCATCTGTAGCCTTTCTGGCTGTCGGGGTGCTGTTCATGATAGGAAGCAGGAAACTGGCCAGTTCTTCTTATGGAAGTTCGGTAGGACCGGACATTTTCCCTTTTGTATTGGGGCTCGTTCTCGCTGTTTTAAGTATTCGCCTGTTCTATGAGGCATTTCGGGGCAAGGTGCAGGAATCGGGTAAGGGAAAGCTGGAATATAAACCCTTTATCATCATTCTGGTCTCCACCCTGATTTATATTTTGACATTGGAAACGATAGGATATGTCATTACGACCTTTCTCTTTTTGTTTGTTTGCTTTCAAACGATGGAACGGAATAAGTGGATGACATCGCTCATCATTTCCGCAGGATTTTCTGGAATCATCTATTATTTATTCGTGAATGTTTTAAAGGGAACACTGCCGGGTTGGCCAATCTGGTTTTCATAAAAGGAAGGGGGATGTGAATTGGGCACTTTTGATTATTTATTGCATGGTTTTGAAACGGCACTAACTTGGTATAACATCCTTTTTGCATTTGTCGGAGTATTGATCGGTACGGCTGTCGGCGTTTTGCCGGGGATCGGGCCGATGAGCGGAGTGGCTCTTTTGATTCCGGTAACCGCTTCGATTACAGGGGGACTTCCACCAGAGCAAGCGGCAACAAGCGCCATCATTTTACTTGCAGGTGTTTATTATGGAGCGATGTATGGAGGGTCGACAACTTCAATCCTATTGAATACACCTGGCGAATCCTCTTCTGTCGTCACCACATTGGATGGTTACCAAATGGCGAAAAAGGGAAGGGCCGGGAGTGCTTTATCCATTTCGGCAATCGGCTCCTTCGTCGGAGGGATAGTCACCCTTATCGCCATGATTGCCTTGGCACAGCCATTATCGACGATTGCCATCAAATTCGGTCCGGCGGAGTATTTTTCGCTCATGCTTCTAGGGTTGGCGGCCGTCAGCGGCCTCGCGGGAAAATCCGTAACCAAGGCACTGATCATGACGGTTTGCGGTTTGCTGATCGGGACGATAGGCATCGATAATGTATCCGGGATCGCCCGTTTTACATTCGGCATTCCTTGGCTTTATCAAGGGGTCGAGTTCCTGACGATCGCAGTGGGTCTATTCGCACTTGGAGAAGTATTCAAGACAATCTTGGAAAAAGAAGAGGATGATGGGGACATTGCTAAGATCAAAAATTTGTTTCCTTCCAAAGAAGAATTCAAGGAATCCGCCGGTCCGATTGCGAGGGGGTCGCTCTTAGGTTTCTTTGTAGGAATCTTGCCGGGTGCAGGGGCTACTCTTGCTTCGTTCTTCTCATATCTTATGGAAAAAAGGATTTCAAAAAAACCCTGGAGATTTGGTACAGGCGCGATCGCTGGGGTGGCTGGACCTGAAACGGCCAATAATGCGGCATCTGGCGGAGCGATGATTCCATTATTGACGCTGGGAATTCCGGGTTCCGGTACAACGGCGATTTTAATGGGTGCGCTCATGATGTACAATGTTCAGCCAGGTCCATTATTATTCGAGGACCATCCTCAGGTAGCTTGGGGGCTTATCGCCAGTATGTTCATCGGGAATCTGATGCTGCTGATCCTTAATCTCCCGCTCGTTAAGGTTTTTGCGAAAATCATTGAAACGCCAAAGAAATATTTGATTCCGCTCATTATCGCGATTTCCATTTTTGGCGTTTATGCGGTACAAGTATCGACTTATGATTTATTGCTATTATTAGGGTGCGGGGTCTTGGGATATTTCTTAAGTAAAAATGATTATCCAATCGCCCCATTGGTATTAGGGCTGGTTTTAGGACCGATGATAGAAAATAATATGCGCAGGGCCCTGACGATATCCGATGGGGATTACAGTTTGTTTTTTACCAGGCCGCTTTCCCTGACATTCCTGATCATAACGGCATTATGGCTGCTCATTCCGGTTTTGCTTAAAAAGAGAGGGAAGGATGTTGTCATCAATATTGAAGGTTAACTCATATTTTCCGAATGTTGTGAAAAAACTCCTTTTTTAAAGGGGTTTTTTTTTATATGATGTAAGTAGAGGTGATTGAATGCGTTTACACACCAAGTTGATGCTGGGAATCTGTACGTTAATCATCTTAATGGGCGGAATCTTTGAAGTTATTTTTATAAATATCCTGGAAAATAACCTGAAGCAGGAAACAGGGGAAAAAGCATTATCGGTTGCCCAGACCATTTCTTTGCTGCCTGAAATTAAACAAGCTTTTCGAACGGATGATCCCTCTGTAATCATTCAGCCCATCGCGGAAAGGGTTCGCAGGCAGATCGATGCGGAATTCATAGTAATAGGCGATAAGAATGAAACACGACTGTCCCATCCAAATCCCGACATGATCGGGAGGAAAATGGTAGGGGGAGATAACGCCGAGGTGTGGGATGGGAAATCCATCATCACGGAGTCCATTGGTACATTGGGTCCTTCCATAAGGGGGAAAGCCCCAATAATCGCAAATGAAAAAGTCATTGGAGTCGTCTCTGTTGGCTACCTTCAGGATGATATTGAAAAAGAAGTGTCCAGTATACAAAGAAAGATCGTCTGGATCATCTCTTTTATATTAATCGGCGGTTTATTGATCGCCTTTTTCATTTCATTCAATATAAAAAAGGCGATATTGGGTCTGGAGCCGAAAGAGATTGCCTGGATGTTCCAAGAGAAGCATGCCATTTTGGAAACCATTCATGAAGGCATCATTGCCATTGATGTTCATGGGAAAATCACGGTCGTCAATGAAACAGCGCATAAAATCCTTCATATCCCTAAAGACGTCATGCTTCGCGGGCAAAAAATCGAAGAAGTCATAATGCATACACATTTGCTGGATGTAGTCAGCACGGCACGGGCCGAGTATGATCAGGAATTCATGATTGACGGTGAAGTTTTTTTGGCAAGCCGGATTCCCATTTTGAATGGACAGGGTGAAGTCATCGGTGCCGTTGCAAGTTTGAGAAATAAATCGGAACTATCCAATCTCCTTCAGGAACTGTCACATGTAAAGGCATATGCAGAAGGGCTGAGGGCCCAGACACATGAATATTCGAATCGGCTCTATACTTTGCTAGGCCTGATTCAACTTGGTTCATATAAAGAAGCGATGGATTTCATATCGAAGGAAGTCGATGTCACCCAAGGCTTCATTCACTTTCTAATGAAGGAAATACCTGATCCGATTATTGCTGGGTTCATCTTAGGGAAGGTGAGTTTGGCGAGCGAGCTGAAAATTGATTTTACAATTGATAGAGAGAGCAGTTTTAAAGATGTTCCGCCCGAAATAGATCGGGATTTATTGGTGACGATCATCGGCAACCTCATCAATAATGCCTTCGAAGCTGTACGGGAAAACGAAAGGGAGGAAAAAAGGGTATCGTTGTTCGTCACGGACTTGGGTAAAGAGTTGATCATAGAGGTTGAAGATAATGGAAAAGGGATGAATCCAGATGTTACCGAACTGATTTTCCAGAACGGTTTTACGACGAAAAGCCATCAAACCAATTCAGGTATAGGTTTGAGACTTGTTCAGGAAGCGATAGATGGATTAGGGGGGTATATCACTTTTTCGACAAAAGAAGGGGAATATACGATTTTTACTGTAGCACTGCCAAAAAACAGAGGGGTGATTTGATGATGGCCAATCGCGATATAGAAGTTTTAATCGTAGAAGATGACCTGCGGATTGCCGAGATACAAAAGCTATTCATCGAAAAGCTTGAGGGTTTTCAAACGATAGGGATCGCCTCAAGCTATGATGAAGCTAAAAGCTTCATTGAAATCATGCAGCCGGATCTATTGCTTCTCGACATGTATTTTCCGGATATGAATGGGCTCGATATCCTGAAAGAAATCAAGCAGCAAAGCAAACAAATGGATGTCATTATGATAACGGCGGCTAAAGAAATAGAAAAAGTCCAGGAAGCCATCAAAATCGGCATATTTGATTATATTATCAAGCCTGTCGCATTTGAACGTTTCAAGCAGTCTTTACACAGATATCAAGAGTATCACATTAAACTGTCAGAATTGGAAAAGGGCAATTTTCCAGTAACACAGCAACAGGTTGATAAGCTTCTGCGAAAAGAAGTGAAAGAAAATGAGAGGGAACAGTCTTCACTGCCAAAAGGGATCGATCGGATGACTTTGGAGAAGGTGATGGCTGTGTTGGGGAAATCCTCCCCTGGCTTAACGGCCGAAATAGTGGCAAAGGAAATCGGGGTGAGCAGGACAACGGCAAGGCGTTATCTGGAGCACTTGATGTCAGAGGAAAAAATTGATGCCGATTTAACATATGGTACGGTAGGACGTCCTGAACGGGTGTATGCCATCAAGTTATAAATGGGTTCGCCAAACGGCGGATCTTGTTTTTTGCTATATGATGGTTTTCACCACGTACAATCTTAGTCCGGGCGTACCAAAATGTTACGGATGGCTTAATGGCAAAAACAAGACGCCTGTCGTTTTAAAGAAAACAAAATCAATAATGAACGTCCAGGTTTCAATAAACTGTTCATCAAAAAACCATCCAATTCCCATTGGATGGTTTTTTGATGAAACTCCTTAGTATATACTAGGATAAAAAGAAATAGAGGCGGCGCCATGCAAAGTTGGTATCATATCTTTCCGAAAAACACAGGGCTGAGCCCTTATGTCTGGATCATTTTTTGTATCCTTCCTTTTTATTTCATCTTCAAATCCTCATCGATGTTGGAGATAGTCTTTGGAATCGTCATGATCATTTTGTTTTTCATATCATATGGTCTCTCATTCGTTTCGAAGGGATGGCCTGTATACGTATGGACGGCGATACAAATAGTCATATCCATATCCATGACCATATTTTTCAGCTATATTTACTTTTCGCTGTTTTTAGCATTCTTTATTGGGAATGTTCAAAATAAGGTTGGTTTTTTCGTATTATATTCGATCCAGCTATTGGCTACCATCGTGTCGGTCAATATTGGATTCATCATGAAGGACCCTACATTCTTTTCGCAATTTCCCTTTATGCTCATTTGTGTGGTAGGCGTGATCCTGCTCCCATTCAACACATATAATCGAAATAAACGGGGCAGGCTGGAAGAACAATTGGAGGACGCACATAAAAGAATATCAGAGCTTGGCAAAATGGAGGAACGCCAGCGGATTGCCCGTGACTTACATGATACACTTGGACAAAAGCTGTCTTTGATTGGCTTGAAAAGTGACCTTGCAGGGAAATTGATCGATTTGAAGCCGGAGTCGGCCAAGAAGGAAATCAAGGATATCCGTCAAACGGCGAGGACGGCACTCAAGGAAGTCCGTGAAATGGTGTCGGAAATGCGTGGGGCCAAGCTTAGCGATGAAATCATCCGGGTCAAGCAAATATTGAAAGCGGCAGGGATAGAATTCAATTTGGAAGGCACCACGGAATTGAAAGATACCCCATTGCTTGTTGAAACGGTTTTAAGCATGTGCTTGAAAGAAGCTGTGACCAATATCGTCAAACATAGCGGAGCCGACTGCTGTCATATCGTCATTGAAGAATTACAAACAGGGGTGACGATCACAGTACAGGATAATGGAGTGGGGCTTTCACATAGATCAGAGTTTTTTAAAGGCAATGGGCTTCATGGAATGAAAGAAAGGCTTGAATTCGTTAATGGCAGCCTGGATATTCAAACGACAGATGGAACGACGCTTTATATAAGGGTTCCGAATGCGATAAAAAATAATGGATAGGAGAGATTGACATTGATTCGAATCGTAATTGCCGAAGATCAGCGGATGCTGCTTGGCGCGCTAGGTTCCATCCTTGATTTGGAAAGTGACATGGAAGTTGTAGGAAAAGCGAGCAATGGGGAAGAAGCAATGAATCTCGTCAATCAATTAAAGCCGGATATCTGCATAACCGATATTGAAATGCCAGTTAAAACCGGGCTCGATGTAGCCGAGGAGATCAAGGATCAGGGCCATCAATGCAAAGTCATCATTTTGACCACTTTTGCACGTCCTGGGTATTTTGAAAGAGCCAGAAAGGCAGAAGTAGGTGGATATCTGCTGAAGGATAGCCCAAGTGATGAGTTGGCGAATTCGATCCGTGTCATCATGGACGGGCGGCGCGTTTATGCCCCTGAGCTGGTGGATATGGCTTTCGAAGAAGAAAACCCTTTGACTGAACGAGAGTGCCAAGTGCTCAAATTGATTGCGGATGGTAAGACAACAAAAGAAATCGCAAGCCAGCTTTATTTAACTAATGGAACGGTTCGTAATTATATATCGGTCATCCTTGATAAATTGGATGTAAGCAACCGCGTTGAAGCGATTGTAAGATTCAAGGAAAAGGGCTGGTCAAAAGATTGATCAAAGGTAAATCAGTTTTGGCGCATTTAATGGCGGCTTCTCAAATCAAAAAAGCGCAGTGTCAGGATTGGAATATGGTATATTAATTTTTATTACATACAGGAAAGGGGCTGGCCATTATGCAAAAGGCTACATTTGCTGGAGGCTGTTTTTGGTGCATGGTGACACCATTTGATGAACTACCGGGGATTGGGGGAATCGTATCCGGTTATTCCGGAGGACATATTGAAAACCCGACTTACGAGGAATTGAAGACGGGAACTACGGGACATTATGAAGTCGTGGAAATCACCTTCGATCCTCAGTTATTTCCTTATGAAAGATTGCTGGAACTATATTGGCAGCAAATTGATCCTACCGACGATGGCGGTCAATTCCATGACAGAGGAAGCCAATATCGGACGGCCATCTTCTATCATGATGAAGCTCAAGAGAAACTGGCTCTTGAATCGAAAGAAAAGGTAGCAGCCAGCGGGAGGTTCCAGAAACCCATCGTAACGGAAATCCTTCGGGCCCAACCCTTTTATCCTGCCGAAGAATACCATCAAGGCTATCATAAAAAAAACAAAGATGACTATAAAGCGGACCGTGCGAAATCGGGCCGCGATGAATTCATTAACCAGCATTGGAACGGTGAATGAAAAGGATCGGGTGTGTTTTCACACCCGATTCTTTTTTTGACCTTTTTTAAAGACGCAAAAAATTAAAGTCATAGAGTTCAATTTCTCATGATATTTTCATATTTCTTCAGTACACTAAGGGGTAGGTGGTGATGATCATGAATAAAAGAATTTTAATTATAGAAGATGAAGAAAAAATTGCGAGGGTTCTCCAGCTGGAACTTAATCATGAGGGGTATCAAACAGAATCGGCATTTACCGGAAAGGCAGGTCTGGAAAGGGCAGAAGCCGAGGAGTGGGATTTAATCTTATTGGATGTGATGCTGCCCGAGCTGAATGGCATAGAAGTACTTAGGCGTTACCGGAAAAAGAATGGATCAACACCGGTCATCCTTCTAACCGCAAGGGATGCTGTGCCAGACAAGGTGAATGGCCTTGACCATGGTGCAAATGATTATGTAACGAAACCATTTGAAATCGAAGAGCTGCTCGCACGGATCCGTGCTTGTTTCCGTACCAATGTACGGGAGCGCCAACCAGAAGTGGAAGTGAATGAACTAAAGATTCATGATCTGAAGTTGAACCTTGGTACAAGGGACATTCACAGGCAAGGCAAAAGGATTGAGCTGACTTCCCGCGAGTTCGATTTGCTGGTTTATCTTTTGCAAAATAAAAATCAAGTACTTTCTAGAGAGCAAATCCTGACACATGTATGGGGATATGATTTTGCAGGGGATACGAATGTGGTTGATGTGTATATCCGTTATTTACGCAAAAAAATAGATTATCCCTTTGAGCTGCAGCTCATACATACTTACCGCGGTGTAGGTTACAGCTTAAAGGAGCCAGTATGAAGATCCGGACGAAAATCCAAACGTATTCCAGTCTTTTTTTAAGTGTCATGCTTATATTGTTGAGTATCATCGTTTTAATCGCCTTCCTTTGGATATCAGTAGAAAGGGAACTGGACCTGCTTGAAGATCAAGCTTCATTAATTGAAGAAAATATTTTGGCAAAAGATTTGATTTCCGGTGATCCTGCTTTAATGGAGCCGTATATCCCTGACGATGGAATGGTGCGGATATTCGATACTGACGGAAGGTTGATAAAATCATTTACCGATGAAGAGGACCTTGAGGGGCTTGCGGTTAAAGCCATTAACGAGAAGGGTTATGATTTTACCAAAGCTGACGGGGAATATGTCATGACCTACCGTTATCCTTATCCTGATGAAGGGAAGAAGCTTGGGATGATCGAGGTCACACAGCCGCAAGATACACTCCTTGATAATTTATCGGTGCTTGCCCTCGTTTTAGGCGGTGCATCGCTTTTTGTCATTCTTTTATCTATTCTTGCAGGGAAGTGGCTGGCCAACCTGATCCTCAAACCGATATCGATCATGAGCGGAACGATGAAGGATATTGAGAAAAGCGGGGACTTCAAACGAATACCGCTATCGGACCAATCAAAGGATGAGCTGCAGGTGATGGGATTGGCATTCAACAAGATGATGGAAAGGCTTGAGCGGAATTATGACCAACAGCAGCAATTCCTTTCAGATGCTTCACATGAATTGAAAACACCGATTACGGTCATAGAAAGTTACTCTTCCCTATTGAAACGCTGGGGAATGAAGGATGAGGCGATTCAGGAAGAGGCGGTGGAGGCAATCCATCATGAAGCCGTGCGGATGAAAAAGCTGACGGAACATCTTCTGCAGTCTGCCTCCCAGACGGAACCTTCAGCAGATGTGGAGGGGAAAATAGAACTTATTTCGTTTTGTGAAGGGATTGCCCAAACATTCAGAAGGACGGGGAAACGTGAAATAACGATAGAATCAGAGTTTAAGGAAATATATGCAATGACGATTTCCAGTAAGCTTGAACAGGTGATTGTCATCCTATTGGACAATGCTATGAAATACAGTGACTCAAGTATACAGGTCATGATAAAACGGCAGGCGGATGAAATTATCATCGGTGTGAAAGATCGCGGCGCAGGGATATCACCAGAACATCTCCCGCATGTATTTGAACGTTTTTATCGCGTGGATTCATCGAGGGCAAGGAAAACCGGAGGCAATGGACTCGGGCTTTCCATTGCCCGGTCGCTTGTCGAGTCATTCGACGGTAAATTGGAGATCCAAAGCGAAGTGGGAAAGGGAACGTTGGTGACGATTACTCTTTCTCATCAAATTCTAATCTAACGCTCATGTTCGTTTCATGAAGGATGCTTATTATTAAGGTAACAACTTAAAGGAGGAATTCATTCATGAAAAAACAGTGGAGGACGATTAAAGAAGGTATCATTCAAAGGAAAAAGGTGATCATGACGGTGTCCATGGCCTCCGTTTTACTTTTCGGCGGTGCTGCTGGAACTGCGGTATATGCAGTCAATAAGGGTAACCTATCCGAGGATGAGGCTGTCAAAATGATTTCAGAAAAACTAGGCGGGGAAGTCACTCAATTTGAAAAGGATTGGGACCAGCCGATGACCTATGAGATGACCGTTAAAACGAAAGAAGGCTACCAAGAAGTTGACGTTGATGCTGAAAAAGGAGAGATACTTTCTCAGGAAATGGAAGACAGTGACGATGACGATGACGATCTGAGCAGACAACAAGCGGCGGAAACTGTAAAAGTCAGCAGTGATCAAGCCGAAAAGATTGCCTTGGAAGCGGTGGATGGTCAAGTAACGGACATGGAGCTTGATTCGGAGAATGGCACCCTTGTGTA
Source organism: Peribacillus aracenensis (assembly GCF_025175645.1). NCBI lineage: Bacteria > Bacillati > Bacillota > Bacilli > Caryophanales > Bacillaceae > Peribacillus > Peribacillus aracenensis. The sequence continues at coordinate 15,528 of NZ_JANZMJ010000012.1, read as the reverse complement.
CGAGCTGGAAATAAAACAAGGACAAAAGGAATATGATGTAGTGGTGGATGCCACTACGGGAAAAGTATTGAAAAACCAATTGGATGATTAATCGATGGTAATCTGTGATCTAAGAATGATCATGAACTGAAGTGCATGAAAGGATTTGCCGAATGGCAGATCCTTTTTTTATGCCATTACGGTTCTCAAGCGAAATTAGGGGAAAAGAAGAAACTTTCCTTAGATGAAGAGGCGGGTGGGGGGAGAAACCACCGTATAGCTGATGACCTCTGAAAATATTCGCGGTCATGAAGGAGTTAAAAAAGGAATCACGAATAGGGGTAATAAGGAATCTTATATAATGGAGGAATGTAAATGGGGAATTTGGAAATGGCACTGTCATTACGAGGAAAGAAAGAGTTCAAAAAATCCAATCTATTATTGATGGATCTGGCAAAGCAAAATCCCGGCGATGCAGTCATACAGTATCAGTGTGCCTGGAGTTTGGATATTCTCGGACTTGAGGTAAAGGCGGTGCCCTATTATGAAGAGGCACTCAAATTAGGTTTGCCGGAGGAGGATGCAAAAGGGGCCTACCTAGGATTGGGAAGCACATATCGCACCATAGGGGAATATGAAAAATCAAAACAGACATTGGAATCGGGGCTGGCGAAGTTTCCTGGGCATAAGGATTTATTGGTATTCAGGGCCATGGCTTTTTATAATTTGAGCCAACACGATCTTGCAATGGAATCTTTATTGAAGATAATTGCCGAAACCTCTAAGGATCGAGACATACAATCTTATGCTAAGGCCATAGAATTTTATAGTGATAAACTGGATAAAATCTTCACATAATAGTGATCATCCCCAAACTATCCACAAAGCTTGGATAAAACAAGTCATTCTTACATATCTGAAATGAATTAATCAACAAATATGACGGGGAATTTCTTGCTTTTAACACATTTACGGATAAATGAATGTGGATAACCTCGGATTGTGGATAACTTTCCGGTGTTATTCACTACTTTTCCACAGGTAATCCACATATTCACCTTTATATGATAAACAAACTGGCAATTAAGTCTTCAGGTATTTTTTATTGTAATGACTTAAGGCTAAAAGGGGATAAATATAGCGATAGCTATGATAATGCATATACAAAAAATCGGCCATTCCCTGGCCTGCAGGATAATCATTGGTCCAGCTGTCCTGTTGACCTGCACGGATGAGATAGGCAATGCCTTTTTCCATTTCGGCTGTCGGCTTTTCGGCTGCCGATATTAACGCATCCACAGCCCAAGCTGTATGTGTCAGTGTACTTTCTCCGAGGGGGATGTATCGTTGCTTAATATCACTGTAACAAGATTCACCCCAGCCACCATCTTCATTTTGAATTTTCTTCAACCAAGTTAAGGCTTTTTGGATGGATGGATGTCCAGTGGCTTGCCCTGCTGCCTTCATGCCGGTCAGTGCAGACCATGTGCCATATAGATAGCAGATGCCCCAGCGCCCATACCAGGAGCCGTCACGCTTCTGGTCTTTCAATAGCCAATCCACCGCTCTTTTACTGACCTCTTCCGGCTTCTTCATATTTATATAGTTCCCCAGGAATTCCAGCGTTCTCCCTGTCAAATCAGCGGTAGAAGGGTCGGTCAGGAGATATTTCGAACCCTCTATAGGAAGAAGATGCAGCCATTTATGATCGTTATTCCTTTCGAAGGCTGGAAATCCGCCATCATCATTTTGCATGGATATCGTGAAGGAGACACCGCGCTCCCAACTGTCCCGATTATCAGGTTTTGCTTGCAGTTGCTTAGCCAGCGCCCGCAGTGAGGCGGTCGTATCATCGACATCCGGATTCATGGTATTGAAATCCGAGAACCCCCAGCCGCCTGGAATCGCGTTAGGATTATGGATCAGCCAATCGCCATACATATAATGCTGGCGAGACAGTAAATACTGATTGGCGGCCTTGACCGTTGGGTCTTTGGAAGGTATGCCGGCTTCTTGAAGGGCGTAGCTTATTAAGGAGGTATTCCAAACATGGGGCGTCGTGAGCTGGATATGTGTGTGTCCCTCAATGGAGCAGGCCATCCCCTTCAGACCGGAAATGGCCTTTAGAATCACTGGATCCTTTTTCGAATATCCAATTGAAAGGAGGGCAAAGATCATGAAAAAGGTTGAACCGAAATAATTGTACAGCGTCCCGTCTGGTTCCAGCCTGTCGAGCATGAACCTTTTCGTTGAATCCAAGGCTAGGGAATGTAAATAATCGGGATAACCAATCAAAGTTTTGACGCCTGTTTGAAGTTTGGAGAAGAAGGAACGATATTCTTCTGTACGATACTCTTCCCACACATGCTCTTCGGAAAGGTCCTCCCTTGTTTGAAATAATTCTTTTAAACTTGGCGTGTCCGGGGGTTTGATCTGAAACCTTTTATGGCCTAGCAATAGCAATGGAATCATGTGGACCCGCCCATATACGGAAAGATCATAAATGCTGACGAAAAAGGTGGGAGGTAGCAAGACCACTTCGAGAGGAATGGGGAACAGGCGCGGCCATGGATATTGTCCGGTGACAGTAAGCATCATTTTCGTTAACATTTTGGCCTGTTTGATGCCACCCTTGGAAAGAATGAATTGTTGAGCTTTCCTCATATGGGGATCGTTCTTATTGCGGAGTCCGCTATAAAGAAGGCCATAATAAGCCTCGATCGTAACCGTAACATTGCCGTCCTTCTCATCTTGGAAAAGTTTCCATGAACCGTTCTCCGTTTGCCTGCTTTCAATTCTTTTTACTAAAGCCTCTATAAGGGCAGCATCTTCCATATCTAAAATTTTCAATAATATGATCATATAGGCATCTGCCGTTACCCCGGTGTCAAAGGGATAATTCCACGAACCATCAGCGGATTGGTCTTGTTTCAGGCGATGAACAAGGCGATTGATTTCCAATTGTACATGTTGGTTCAATGATTTTCCTCCTCTAAAAACACATTTTCCGTTTATATGTATATTCAAAACTTGTCGTCGCATTCAAGAAATCATGTCAGGCGCGTCGCCCCACATGAATAAAGGAGGGGGAAACTAAAAAACGCATTGGCAATGAAAGCTGCCAATGCGTCATTTAGATACTATGCATCATTCAATTGGTAAGGAAGATGGCTGCATATAGCGGTAAATCGGCAGTTCTTTTCCTTTTTCAGCCGGGATGAAATTGAATGTCACATAGCTGTCAATGCCTTCAGGTTCGAGGGCAAGGGGGATGAAGTTGGCATCAGGCTGGGCCATGTCGAAAACATAGCTTCCTTTTGGGAAATCCCGGGTTGTTGAAGTAACGGTGGTCGTGATTTCCCTTGTGGAATGTCCGCTTTCCAGTTCAGCGGAAACGTTTAAATCCTTGACACTATAGCTTTCAACAGCTATTTTCATAGGTTTTTTTAATTGTTTAACTTCTACCCCTAATAGCTGAAGTTTCTTGGCGATATTTTTATATTCCGGTGGAAGGATATAGGCTGTCGGACGATCTCTAACAAGGGTAGGGTAGGCATCGGTAGAATCCAGCCAATCGATGGAGGCATCGGCCATTTTAGCTGTCGCTAAATCGACTACTGTCAATTTTTGATCCTTAACCAATTTATTTTCACTTGTGATGACAATTTTATCATGATCATTTGCTTTTCGCCCTTTTTGGACGACTTCAGTTTCGGCCTGTTTAACGGCCTTTTTAACTTTACCGGCCTGTTCGGCTGTCGTTTTGATGAAGGCTGCCTGAGCTGTAGCTTGAGCAAAAACACGTCGTTTAAAATCCGTACGGCCGATATTGATTCCCCTCGTTTCAATTAAATAGGTCATTGTATTTTTCAAACCGAGGGCGTTTCGGCCAATCCGGGCTTCTGTGCTTCCTTCCGTGGCGGTAAGGACTCCATCATCAGAAGTGGCCAGTGTATAGTAATCGTGGTACGAAAGCTTTTCTTTTTCCAATGCTTTAAAAACATTAGGTAAAAGCAGTTCATCGGAAGCTTTTCGAAGCTGTTTGGGAATATTTAAATTCTTGGCTGAGGAGATGAGTAAATCATAGGAAGCGATCGATCCATTTGCTCCCACTTTTTTCAGGGGAGCGGGATTCACTGTATATTCATGTACATCCAGAATGACTTCCGGTTCATAATCATCGATTGACTGATGAATCGTCTGTACTTCTGGATATTCCACTTTTAAGTAGTCCCTATTCGCATCCATGTCATTTGCGGTATATCGTTTGAAATAATAAGAGCCATCAGGATTGACGCGTGGAACGATGGCAACATTCACTTTATCGAGAACATCACCAAGCTTGCCTTCAGCCAGCCATTGTGCAAGGACTAATGTTGATTCACCTGAAGCGGGTTCATTGCCATGGATCTGACCTTGAATCCAAATCAATGGTTTATGGGAATCCTTATTCGGTCTTTTTGAGTCCTTACTGAATAGAAGCATCGGGATGTCGCGTCCTTCTGTGGATTTGCCTATCGTCTTGAACTGGATGTACTTGTATTTATGGGAAAGGGACTTGATATGATCCAGCATTTCTTCCTGGCTCGTAAAGGCGATCTTGTTTTGTTTAAAGGCAGGGGTGTTAAAAGATACATTAGGTTCAGGGAAAAGGTGGGAGAGGTTATCTGGTTGAATGTAGCTTGGACCATTTCCATAATAAGGGGTGAATTCTTCTGCTTCGGCTATGGGGCCAGGCAAACCAGTGACAAGACTTAGTGTTACGGCTGATACGATGGTAGGAATGATTTTTTTCATGGACGTCCTCCTGTCTATCTTTTTCCATAAATTATCATATATTAAGCTATATATACAGTGAAAACGTAGGAAATAGTGAAAAACAGGAATTAACGACTAGATGAATGATTCCATGGCATGATTCGCAATTCCTTTTAATAGATGTTCATCACCTGTATTCTGTATAGTTACAGGTGGAAAGTCAAAATGATACGGATCAAGCAATTTGCTTGGCCCGTATCATTTCAATTCATCATGTAGCTTATTTAAAAGATCCTGTGAATCTTCGCCGCTCATTACGTGGCCGTTCACTTTCGCATAGGGGGTTTTCTTACAAAGTTTACACTCACTCAAACATTCATACTCCTTATATTGAATCATTGGATTCGCCAAGAACTTACCATAATCAGCAACTGTTTTTTCATTAAGGAAGCGGTCAAGATTATTTTGGCAAAATTCAATCTGGATTTTCGCCTTTTTTGAGAATACTTTGGATAGCAAGTTTTTCATCATATCGCTTCTTTCATTGGAAGAGTAAATATTTGTTATTTTGATTTTATCACTTCCTGTAACCAAATGCATGATTGGTTCACCCAAATTCATTACAATATGACTATTGTGAGAATATCAAAGTAATTCCCTTGTATATATTGACACATGTCCGAGAAATGATAGAATAAGAGTTAATGATAATGAATCTCATTATCACGATTGGGAAGACTTTGTAACTATTGCGACTTCATGATTTCCACTTTAATAGGTGACTTTGTGATAGTCTTCATTCAAATATATTTAATTGAAAATATTATCGCTGTATTAAATGAGATAGGAAGAGTAGGAAATGTAGATGAAGATAAGATATTTAGTCATGGCGTTAATTGTTTTATCATTTACGTCATTATTCATTGGAGTAAAAGATATTACTCCCCTGGATTTATTGGATTTAAGTGATGATAAAGTGCAAATCATGCTGCAAAGCCGTTTCCCTAGAATGGTGACCATAGTCATTGCCGGTATCGTGATGAGCATAAGCGGTCTGATCATGCAGCAATTGAGCCGCAATAAATTTGTTTCCCCGACGACTGCCGGAACCATGGATTCTGCACGGCTTGGACTTCTTCTTGCCATTATCATTTTTCCATCGGCAGCACTTATTGAGAAAATGGCATTCGCTTTCATATTCGCTTTGGCAGGTACATTCTTGTTCATGAAAATTCTTGATCAAGTGAAATATAAGGATACGATTTTCATTCCATTGGTTGGTTTGATGTTTGGGAATATCGTCGGATCCATCTCGACTTTCTTTGCCTATAAATATGATTTGATTCAAAGCCTCAACACATGGATGAATGGAGATTTCTCGATGATCATGTCGGGAAGGTACGAACTTATATATCTAAGTATCCCTCTAGTCATTCTCGCATACTTCTTTGCCAATAAATTCACTGTGGCAGGGATGGGTGAAGAGTTTGCCATCAATCTAGGAATCAATTATAAGTTTATAGTCAATTTTGGGTTGATCATCGTGGCATTATCCTCCACTGTCGTTTTGTTAACGGTGGGAACGATTCCTTTCATAGGATTGATCGTACCGAATATTGTATCCCTTTACCTTGGTGACAATTTGAAAAAGAGTCTTTCTCATACAGCATTGCTAGGGGCCGTATTCCTATTGTTCTGCGATATTCTGGGCAGGATCCTCATATATCCATTTGAAATCCCGATCGGACTCGTGGTTGGTGTGATAGGAAGCGCCATATTTATCTATCTGATACTGAGGAGAAAGGCATATGAATAATAAAAGTAGGATCATTATATTGGCTGTTCTTGCAGCAGCTTTAACGGCAGGTTATATCTTTTGGGACCTTGGCCCCAATTGGGATTATGCACTGCCGAGAAGGGTTATTAAAATCATCGCCATCATCGTGGTTGGTTGTGCAATAGCTTTTTCAACGGTGATTTTCCAGACGGTCACGAATAATAAAATCCTGACACCGAGCATTTTAGGGTTGGACTCCATGTATATGCTGATCCAAACGGGAGTGATTTTCATCTTCGGTTCAACGCATATCATGATCATGAATAAAAATCTCAATTTCCTGATTACACTTGCGGCCATGCTTATTTTTTCCAGCCTGCTGTTCAAGTTCATGTTCAAGAAAAACCGCAATATTTACTTCCTATTGCTGATCGGTATCATCTTCGGAACCTTATTCGGCAGCATGTCTTCATTCATGCAGGTATTGATTGACCCGAATGAGTTTCAAATCATTCAAAATAAAATGTTCGCCAGCTTCAATAATGTCAACACGGACCTGTTAACGTTAGCTATTATCCTCATGATAGCGGCAATGGTATATTTCATGAGATTTTTGAAATATTTAGATGTCATGTCCCTTGGGAGGGACCAAGCCATAAACTTGGGTGTGGATTATGATTTTGTCACCAAGCGGGTTTTAATCGTCGTTACTGTTTTGATCTCCATTTCGACTGCCCTGATCGGTCCGATCACGTTCCTTGGATTACTTGTTGCAAATGTGGCCTATCAATTCATTAAGTCCTATCAGCATAAACATATCATCCCGGGTGCCATGCTGATCAGTGTGATTGCCCTGGTCGGAGGCCAATTCATTGTGGAGAGGATCTTTACGTTCTCCACCACTCTAAGTGTTATCATCAACTTTGTCGGCGGTGTCTATTTCATCTATCTTCTATTAAAGGAGAATAAATCATGGTAGAAGTGAAAAAGTTATTCAAAAAATATAATAGTAAAACGGTTGTCGAGGATGTTTCCATTGAAATAGTGAAAGGGAAAATCACATCCTTCATCGGTCCCAATGGAGCGGGGAAAAGTACAGTCCTTTCGATGATCAGCCGTCTCATTACCCGGGATTCGGGAGAAGTCCTGATCGATGGTAAGGATATGGGGAAATTCAATAGCAATGAACTTGCTAAAAAGATTGCCATCTTAAAGCAGGCTAACCACATCAATATCCGTTTAACGATTCGTGAACTCGTCGCCTTTGGCCGTTTTCCTTATTCACAAGGAAAGCTGACCAAAGAGGATTGGAAACACGTCGATGAAGCGATTGAATATATGGAACTTGCCGACATGCAGGATAAGTTTCTTGACCAGCTTAGCGGCGGGCAGCAACAGCGGGCGTTCATTGCCATGGTAATTGCTCAGGACACGGAATATGTACTACTTGATGAACCCCTGAACAATCTTGATATGAAGCATTCCGTCCAAATCATGAAAGTATTGAGGAGATTGGCCGATGAATTAGGGAAAACGGTCATCATCGTCATTCATGACATTAATTTTGCATCCTGCTATTCCGACTATATTGTTGCATTGAAGGATGGCAAGGTTGTTCATAATGGACCTACCGAGCAAGTCATCAATTCCAACGTATTAAAGGAAATCTATGATATGGATATTGAAATCCAAAGCATCAATGACAATAAGATCTGTGTGTACTTCACGTAAGAACATTCCATTTGGTTTTAAATTACTTCAGTATTCGTAGCCTTCCCGGAATCACCTCATACGCTTCTTAGGCAGTTAAGAGTTGGCGGGCGCCCAAGACTTTAGCCGCCTCCTGTTCATACGGCAGGGAAAGTGATGAAGGTGAACTCTGTGAAGGTGAGGATTCAACATGTAATTTTAAATAAAAAAAAATTTCGAGGTGACCATAATGATTAAGAAATTATCCTTACTGCTTTTGGTTGCAATGCTGGCTGTAGTGGCTGTAGCTTGTGGATCAGATAAGGAAAAAGAAGAATCAAGTGCGAAAAAAGATAATGCTAAAAGCGAAGAAATCACGGTTAAGCACCAACTAGGCGAAACGAAAGTGAAAACAAACCCTGAAAAAGTCGTTGTATTCGATATGGGTGCTCTTGATACTCTTGATAAATTGGGTGTGGACGTAGCAGCTGTTCCTCATGATGGCCTTCCAGAATACCTTTCTAAATATGAAGGTACAACTGAAAATGCCGGCGGATTAAAAGAGCCTGACTTCGAAAAAATCAACGAAATTGCTCCTGATTTAATCCTTATTTCTGGCCGTCAATCTGAAGCATATGAAGAATTAAGCAAAATTGCTCCTACTGTTTTTGTGGGTGTGGATACAACAAAGTATATGGAATCCTTTGAAGAAAACGTAACACTTTTAGGTAAAATCTTTGATAAAAAAGACGAAGCAGCTAAAGAATTGGCAAGTGTTGAAGAAAACATTAATGCTTTGAAAGAAAAAGCCCCAACTGACAAAACTGGTTTAATCGTTCTTTCAAGCGGTGGAAAAGTAAGTGCTTACGGACCGGATTCAAGATTTGGTATCATCCATGATGTATTCGGAGTGCCTGCAGTAGATGATAAATTGGAAGTATCGACACATGGTCAAAGTATTTCTTTCGAATACATCGCTGAAAAGAATCCTGACTACCTATTCGTTGTGGATAGGGATGCGGTTGCCGGTGATGGAGCTGCAGCAAAAGAAACTATTGAAAATGATATTGTGAAAAATACAAAGGCATTTAAAGAAGGTAACATCATTTATCTAGACCCTAACTACTGGTACCTATCAGGCGGCGGTTTAGAATCTGTTGACGCTATGGTTAAAGAAATTTCTGAAGGCATCAAGTAATATAAATAAGGAATCCTGTCCTCGATCGAGGGCAGGATTTTTATTTTTTTATAATAAAGCTGGATGAAACAAATATACTAACAAAGGGACGAGAAGATTTATAGCAAAACACAGGTAAGCTTATAAGGCGCCACAACCACCATTAAGGGGAATGGAAAAGACAAGACCTATATTCAAGCTTCTTACCGCTGGCTATGGTCATATGGGCTGCTATCGGAAGAAAATAACCCTTCAGCCGATATGGGAAAATTCTGTTTCTTCCTATTATAATGTCATTTGCATCCTTTCCGTTTCCAGGAGGGATCTTAAAATTGTAATTTAAGTGAAATTTGGTAAATTGAATCTTTTATGGATGATAAATTATCCTGGAAAGTTAAAAATATAAACACAATATGATCATCACCTTCAGGAAAAATTATTTGAAAAAGCTAATTAAATATGCCGAAGGGGAATAATGTCGATATTACGCGAAACTAAATTGTTGTTTTATGGAATTCAAAGGGTGCAGGACCCAATAATAAGCTAGTCAAACTTTTGAAGGAGTGGATTTTGGATGGGGTATCAAAAGTGCGGAGGAGAGATGCATCCATGTAACCGGCCATCCATTTTTAACTGTCGAATCATCGGGAAAGAAATCCTGGATCTATCCATGGCTTTAAACAATTGAAGATTTACATCTTTACATATTTTGTAATGTACTGGTTTTTTTATAAAGAGTCGTTTATAATGGTAAAAGCCTGAAGGACGTGAAACTAATTAGCGACAGTCATCCGCATTCATCACAAAAAGTTACGGTGATATTTATTGGATTAAGACATGGAGTTCCTATATATTTGTTATAGGTGCGCTGAACATTCGAGACGGGCGAAACTCTGTTATTTTTTCAAAGGCTTGTTCATAAGCTAAAGAAGTGTTCTGGATAGAAGAGTTATGGATGTGACAAAAGGTGGTTATCACAATCTTGACTATCCAAGTGAAAGAATGCTATTATAGGGTTTCTGATTTTCCGTCTTTTGTAAGTTTGTAAAAATTTATATAAATAAACCACTAGATTAATAGAGGTGAAAGCATGAATAATTTTCTAAAAAAAAGCCGGCATTTATTTGCAGATAACATACTAGGCTTTTTCTTTATTGCGGTAGTCTTGTTTTGGATAAAAACTTATATTGGATATCGAGTTGAATTTAACTTAGGTATTGAAAATGGCCTGCAGCAGTTCTTACTGTTCATAAACCCAATTAGTTCAGCCATTTTATTCTTTGGCTTGGCACTATTGGCTAGAGGCAAGAAATCGTTTAAATGGATTATCAGGTTGAACTTATTGATGTCCTTATGGCTATTCTGCAATATTGTATACTACCGTTCATTTACAGATTTCATTACATTACCAACCTTGACACAAGTGCAAAATAATGCCGGGGATTTGGGACCGAGTGTTTTAGAATTATTTAAACCCCATGATGTATTGTATTTCCTTGATACGGTTCTTTTAATTGTTTTATATAAATTCAAAGACTTTAAAGTGGAAGACATCAAAGTTAAACGTCGTACAGTTGGATTGGTTTACCTTGCAGGACTTGCAATTTTCGCTATCAATTTGGGACTTGCTGAAAAGGATCGTCCGCAATTATTATCGAGAACGTTTGACAGGAACTATATTGTCAAATATCTAGGCATGTATAACTATACGGTTTATGATGCCGTTCAGAATACTAAAACATATGCTCAGCGTGCGACTGCAAACAGCACGGATATCGCAGAAGTCGTCAACTATACGAAGGCAACAAGCGCTGAACCGAACCCTAAGTATTTTGGTGTAGCCAAAGGTAAGAATGTTATCTACCTGCATTTGGAATCGATGCAGAATTTCCTGATCGATTATAAGTTGAATGGGGAGGAAGTAACTCCATTCTTGAACTCACTTGCACATGATAAGTCGGATTTCATGCGCTTTGATAATTTCTTCCATCAAGTGGGCCAAGGTAAAACAGCGGATGCCGAATTCATGCTTGAAAATTCCCTGTTCGGTTTACCACAGGGGGCAGCATTCACAAACCGTTCCCAAAATACGTATCAAGCAGCACCAGCGATTTTAGGACAACAAGGATACACATCGGCTGTGTTCCATGGTAATTATAAATCTTTCTGGAACCGGGATAATATGTATAAGTCTCTTGGTTTTAATCAGTTCTTTGATGCAAACCATTATAATATGGAAAATAAAGAGGAAGTACTAAGTTATGGATTAATGGATAAGCCTTTCTTCAAGGAATCGATTCCAATGTTAGAAACGCTTAAACAGCCTTTCTATACAAAATTCATAACCGTATCTCATCATTTCCCATATGCGATGGACCAGGAAAAAGCAACAATCGGTAAGCATACGACAGGCGATGCTTCCGTAGATAATTACTTCCAGACTGCACGCTATGCCGATGAGGCGCTTAAAGAGTTTTTCGATTATCTGAAGGAATCCGGTCTATATGATAACTCGGTAATCGTTATGTATGGTGATCACTATGGTATTTCCGAAAACCATAAAGAAGCAATGTCAAAAGTGCTTGGCAAGGATGTTGGCGCATTTGAGAATGCCCAATTGCAGCGTGTACCATTATTGATTCATGTTCCGGGTGTTGAAGGCGGGGAAATGCACCAATACGGAGGACAGGTCGACCTTCTCCCGACTTTATTGCATCTGTTAGGAATCGAATCTAAAGATTATGTACAATTCGGTTCAGATTTATTGTCAAAAGATCATAATGAAGTGGTACCTTTCAGGAATGGTGATTTTGTTACACCTGATGTCACTTCCATTAAAGGTAAATACTACGATACTAAAACAGGGGAATTGGTCGAGGAAAATGATGACATCCTCAATTATAAAAAGAGAGCTGAAACGATGCTCAATTTATCCGACCAAGTAGTGAACGGTGACTTACTCCGTTTCTATACTCCAAATGGTTTTAAACCGATAGACCCTACTGATTATGATTACACATATGATGCAGAAGGTTCAAAGGAAGACGACAAGACCGAGAAATAAGGCTAATGAAAAGAACAGGCAGGAAGCCATCGCTTCCTGCCTGTTCTTTTATGCTCAAGTTCATGCTTTATTGGTCATCATGGCAATATACTTTCTTATTTCATCAGGCTTCCCTGCATATTTTTCAGCACGCTGTTCATCTTTCATGATTTTATCCTTTGCTTTGGTAAGGATTTCTTCACCCCTGGCCTGTGGCACGACCACGACTCCATCTATGTCCCCTATGATAAGGTCCCCTGGAAATACGGTGACACCCCCACAGGAAATGGGAATATTGATTTCGCCTACACCTGCCTTGCCGCTTGAGGCAACCGTCGTCCCTTTGCTGAAAACAGGAAAATTCATCTCTTTAATGGCTTCAAGATCGCGAATGACTCCATCTACTACGAGGCCGCCGATTTCCATGGTCTGCATCATGCCGACTACGAAGTCTCCTGCTATAGCCCGGTATGTGTCACCTTTGCTGTCAACGACTATTATATCCCCAGGCTTGGCTTGGCCGATTGCTTTTAACACGGCTGAATTATCACCAACGGGCATCTGTACAGTCAAAGCTCGTCCGGCCATATGAAATTCTTCCTTTAAGGGTTTAATCGCTGATTCCAGATTGCTCAGCCCTTCCATTGCATCGGAAATCGCCGTGGTGGGCAAATTCCTGAACTGTTGAATGAGAGTATCCATGACTATGATTCCTCCTTAAGAGTTAATGAATATAACCTAATTATACACAAGTTTTCTAATTTTCTAATAGTTTGCTGTTTGATAAAATGGTGAATGTAGTGTATTCAACAGATAAAGGGGAGGGAAGTGCTGATGTTACAAGGGGGTACAAATCAAATTCCTTTTTAATCAATCGATTGATTAAACTTAATAGTCCATCATTATGAAGAGTTTGAGATTTAAGTGTGCAGATTTTTAATTCAATGCCGTAATTTCAGAAGAGCGGGAATAGTGTTTTCCACTGTATGTACTTCCATAGGATAGTATGCATAGAAGCAGTTCTACTTTTCGAATCCCCATGGCAGCTTGATTCGTGCAGGAACGTTCTTCTAAGATCAAGAGAGGAATGTAGTTGCATATCCTCGGTGTTCTCCTGATCTGGATGGGGATGTTAGCGAAGAAATCGATAACTCAACCAGTGTGCGGGAGGTTACTAATATTCTTCAAAGCAGGAGCAGAATCAAGACGGAGGTTGCCAATGTAAGCCAAAGGGGGCTGAAAACTTCTGGATGAATGATTAAAAAAATGATTCCTGCAATAGTGGCAGCCTGCTGTATGGTCAGATGTCTAATGTAGTGTATTCCAGCTTTAAAACAGGCTTTAAGCAGAGGCATTTGATTCATTTTCATTCCTCCTTTTTCTATCAATAATATGACCAGGCATAAAAGAAAATACATGGGGATTCGTTTTCTGCCCAATTATTACGGGTATAATAAAGGTAAAATAAAAGGAGGAATCTAGGTGATCATTGTATATATTAGTCTTGCCCTCTTTATCGGCTCGATTATCTATTTAGCGTTTTTTGCTTTTAAAACATTTAAGGATTCCAAACCGACAATTAAAAATGTGACTGAAACCGTTACGCGTATCCAGGCCAAAACGGACCAAATTAAATCGGAGACGGACCAACTTGCCATGACACAGCAAGAAATCACTGGAGATGTTCAATATAAAAAAGAGGCCGTACAATATACGGTTGATGCGGCTAAAGAAATACCTGAACCCTTTAAAAATATTTGGTTTTCAATAAAAGGTGACAAGTGGAAGCTAAGAAACAGAAGCGATGCATAAGTGTTTGACCGATTTGAAATGTACATGATATAGTATGGAAATAATGAGTTTCTAGGGTTCCTCGGTTGAATTTTACCGGAATGGTCCAAGAGAAACGCGCAGGAATCTGCGTACACGGAGGGAAAAAAGCCCGGGAGGTTATGAATTATGACCTTTCGGGCTTTTTCTGTAATTGGAGGGAAAAAAGATGGCTTGGCTTCAATTGGTGATTGCCGGATTATTTGAAGTGGTATGGGCGACAAGTTTAAAGTATACTGAGGGTTTTACGAAATTATTGCCTTCTATCATAACGATTGCCGGTATGGTTATTAGTTTTTATTTTTTATCATCGGCGATAAAAACCCTGCCTATGGGAACAGCGTATGCAATTTGGACCGGAATAGGGGCTCTTGGGGCTGTTCTGGTTGGCATCATCGTTTTTAACGAGCCTAAGGATGCGATGCGTTTGGTATTCGTCGGTTTTATTTTGGTGGGGATTATCGGCTTGAAAATCACTTCTTCTGAATAATCTATCCTCTCCTCGTAAATAGTAATGTTAAACGATTTAGAGGAGTGAAGATTATGAATTATAAAGCGATAGTATCAAGTGTGATGATGGCTTTAGTGATTACAGGTTGTTCAGCTAATAATAAAGAAGGTGCCAGTGAAAATCTTGGCCTGAATCGCACCCATCAAGATAATTTGGATAATCCGATGAATGTAAGCGACACAAGGCAAAACGTTAATGATAACGTTAATAATAACGTTAATGATAATAATGACAACAATGATAATGGCATAAACGATATGAGGGTCTCCGAGGATATCTCAAACCGGGTCGAAGCCTTGAAGGAAGTAAGTAACGCAAGTGTCATCGTTACTGAAAATAATGCCTATGTAGGGGCAGTATTGAAAGACGGCGGGGATAAGGATATCTCAAATGACCTTAAAGATAGGATTGCTGATGCAGTAAGGGGAGCCGATCCTTCGGTGGACCAAGTTTATGTGTCGACAAACCCGGACTTTGTTCAAAGGATGAAAGGGTATGCGAATGATATTCAGAATGGAAAACCCGTTGCAGGATTCGCTGATGAGTTCCGTGATCTAGTAACACGTATTTTTCCAAGTCCAAGGTAATTGGTATTCATTAAAGAAAATTAAGACGTAAAGGCTTATCCGGTGGATTCCGGATAGGTCTTTTCCTATTTTAAAGATATCGGTGGATCATGACTAACTTTAAATAGGGTGGTTACAATAATCGAATGAACGAAAAATTTTAAGAAGGAAATGGGGGTGGGATGGTGAGGTTTTTTA
>NZ_JANZMJ010000124.1:0-239 GCF_025175645.1 Peribacillus aracenensis | reverse complement strand
TTCTTTCTCAGTAAAGAGTTTTTTTGGCATTTAATTGTTCTCCGATTCTCCCATTTTTTTCATTATACATAAAAGTACCCTATAGAGCAGACCTTTTTTTAGTGTCTACTCTATAGGGTACAGTTTATTTTACTGGTTGACCTTTTTTTAATAGAATCTATTATATCAGTAGCCAGGGTAGGACGTACGGGTGCGTGGGACTTGATCTCGTGAACTAAACTGTCCGCCCCCTACTTGTA
>NZ_JANZMJ010000123.1:0-245 GCF_025175645.1 Peribacillus aracenensis | reverse complement strand
CCTCAATTTAGTAATAAAAACCAGAATTTCAATACTCTGTTTAAAAGTAGGATAAAAAAATAATTCCCCTAATACACCGAGTGGTGCAAACCGTTGATACATCAATGTTCATAGAGGGAGGTTAGTTAAACAAGAAATGATATAATTTTGACATAGAACGAGAACCATGTGATCAAGCCTATTATGAACGGATATTATGTCCTTGTAAAACAGCTAGGGGCATTGAAGGGGTATCTCTGAAAGTT
>NZ_JANZMJ010000122.1:0-251 GCF_025175645.1 Peribacillus aracenensis | reverse complement strand
CCCTCATCTTATCAAAACGGTCCTATCTCTTTCGTTCATCTAAAGCAACCTATACCATGTGGTTTGAAATCCTGCGAATAAGCGAGTATTCGTGAGCATTATCTATTAAACTGAGGGAGTTCATTAAATCGAGTAGGAGGAGGCGCCTAGCCTCCGACCTCTCACACCACCGTACGTACCGTTCGGTATACGGCGGTTCAGTTTAAGTCTGACGTAGTTTTGTATATCGTTCATATAGATTTACTAACCCA
>NZ_JANZMJ010000121.1:0-252 GCF_025175645.1 Peribacillus aracenensis | reverse complement strand
AGAAGCTGGAGATCTGAGTGGGTTCGCTCACGGGAATGCGCTCCTTCGTCATGCAGGATTGCATCTCGCTGAAGCAAGCTCTGGGAAGTGGAAAGGCCAAATTGTTCTTTCCAAACGTGGAAGATCATGAGTCTGGTGATGAATAACCCTGAGTTTAAAGCCCTACACTCGAATAATGTTAAAGTGAAGAAGATTAAGAAAATGAAATCCATCATGAAACTTTGTGGAAAGCTCGCCCGTATCCTAGTAGGG
>NZ_JANZMJ010000120.1:0-266 GCF_025175645.1 Peribacillus aracenensis | reverse complement strand
TTTAATAGATAATGCTCACGAATACTCGCTTATTCGCAGGATTTCAAACCACATGGTATAGGTTGCTTTAGATGAACGAAAGAGATAGGACCGTTTTGATAAGATGAGGGCAGATTGAAATAGGGGACCTGTTTAAAACCCCATATTATTACATATACTGCACGCATTCTCCACGCTGCCCCTGGAGGCTTTCCCTCCCATGTCTCAACGGGTCATAATCCTATGCCCTTTCATTCCTTCGTCATGCCTATCCAAGGGGTGAAGGC